>JBGSMH010000158.1:0-4866 GCA_041740275.1 Phycisphaerae bacterium | reverse complement strand
GGACGAACGGCCAGCAAAGCCAAGGCTGATGAATCGTCCGCAGCCAGTTGAGAACAAATGATAAATGGGTAACTTACCCAAGGCCAGTGCTTCCGAAGTCCGCGTCGCACTGCTTCCCGATTACATGCCGACTACCACGGGGGATTTCCTGAAGTGGTGGGACTACCGCGTCAACTCCGGGTCAAGACGCATCAGGAATACTTCCACGCCGTGCTCTTCCGAGACTTGGTGGAACGTCACGACGTGGCTCACCCCAAGGCGGTATCTGATCTGGCCCATTGGCTGGTGGACAACATCGCCTCGCCCTATTCAATTAACCGGCTGACCGGCTATTTAAAATCGCTGGGACACAACGCCCCGAAGTCGGCGGTGTCGGACTACCTGGCATGGTTTGAGGATGCGTATTTTTTGTTTAGCGTTCGCGTCTTCGACGCCTCGCTGGCCCGCAGCCACACCAATCCCAAAAGGGCTTACTGCGTCGATCACGCCATGATCACCTCGCTGTCGTCGGGAATTCTCGTCAACTCCGGGCATCTCTTGGAGAACCTCGTGTTCACGGCGTTGCGGCGAGTATTTCCGGATGTCTATTACTACAAGACCAGAACCGGCCGGGAGGTCGATTTCGTCGTGCGATCCGGCGCGCGATCCCCGGTGCTGACGCAGGTGTGTGAATCGCTTGCCGAACCACAAACGCGCAAGCGAGAGGTCGCGGCGCTTACCGAGTCCATGACAGAATTGCGGGTCAAGACGGCAACCATCGTGACGCGAGCCGAAGAGGAGCGGATCGAAACCGATGCGGGAGTCATCAACGTCGTCGCGATCTGGCGGTTTCTGTTGGAACTGCCGGAGGCCAAGGAATGACCACACTTGCCGACTACTGATTTCAGATTGGCGCGAGCAAGCACTTCATCTCTTGCGGTGCGCGTCAGGTTGTCAAAGTCTGTATTCCGCTTCCGATTTACCATCCGTGCGGATCAGATCCGGCTGTACGCGGCGGACGACGACGCCGGGGGGGAGTGAGCCGCTTTCCCGGTCGATCAGGAGTTGCACCAACTCGGCACCGATGCGGGGGTTGTGCTGGTCGATCGTCGCGACGGGAATGCTGGGTTCACAATCGATTTCGTGGCAGTCGCGCCAGTAGTTGTCGTAGCCGACGATCAGGACATCCTTGCCCGGCTGAACGCCGAGCATGCGACAGGCGCCCGCGATGCCAAAGGTGTCGCCGTCACTGGCGGCGAGGATGGCGTCGATGGGCTTATTTTTAGCCAGCGGGCCGATGTAGTCGATCAGATAGCCGGCGTAGTGTCGGCGGATCGCGTCAAACGCCTCGGGCGTATCGGGCTCGACGTTCGGCGGTGCGGATGTCGGACCACACACAATCAGCGGCAGCGGTTCGAGCCCGGCCGCTGACATCGCACGCTCGTAGCCCGCGCGACGCTGCCTCACCCAGTAATGCGAATTGCCCGGCGTAAACAGCATCAGCGGCCGCTTGCAGCCACGCTCGATCAGCAATTGCGTGAGCATATACGACCCGGCCTCATGGTCGGACACGACGCGGTCAAATGCCTGAAGCTGATCGCCGTCGCCGAAGGTGACAACGTGAATACCGGCGGCGTGGATTGCCTCGATCCAGTGGAATCGTTCGGACTCGTCCTCCACCTCGGGAATGATGACCCCGCTGGGCCGCCCGCTGATGACGCGGTCGAGGTGTTCGGGCGTCACGCGATCGGTGTGGATCACCAGCAGGTTGTAACCGGCCGCGACGACGCCGCGGTTGATCGCGTCGAGCATCATGACTGACCAGCCTGGCTCACGTTTGTCCGCAAGGTCTTTGGGCATGACTGGCGGGCTGATAACGACGATCGAATGTTCCATCAATCGCTTGCTTTGGGTGACCACGCGCGTTTTTGGGCTGACGGTGCGAACGACGCCTTCGGTTTCGAGGATCTGAAGTGCCCGACGAATGGTCGGCCTTTGGACGTGGAGGCGGGTGGACAGATCGCGTTCGGATGGCAACGCTTCGCCAGGGATCAGGCTGCCGTCGGCGATCCAGTCCTTGATTGCCCGAATGACCGCCATCCGTGGGGAGGAATTGGCCGGTCCGTTGTCGTCAGCCACTTTCAGCGAACGCTTGCGCTTCATAGCTACCGACTGTACCAAAGGGATTCCACGCGCGGCAAGGAGGGGGGGCGAATCTATTTCGGGTGATCTCATTCGGACCGCTTCGCATTTTCAGATCAGATAACTTCCAAATCACAGCCGAGACAGCCAACGGTTACGCCGGAGTCGTTTTGGATCAGTCATTTCCGACCTGGCCGACGAAACAGCATCGCGCCAATCGCCAGAAGACCCATCGAAGTTGGCTCAGGCACCGGGTTGGTCTGTGAGAACATCCATTGGTAGAAAAACTCGCCATCGCTGTTGTCCCAGTTGTACCATGCGAACGACTCGGTCCCGTACCGTGCCTGGTAGAACTCGTCCCAGCCGCTGTGACCCTTGCCGCCAGCGTAAGTAGCTTCGGGCGAACCGCCTGCGGCCATCAGCGCGTTAACCATGTTGATCGTGCCCGAGTCTGGAACGATCCCGTCGCCGATGCCGTGATACGCCCAGATCGGGATGTCCTTGATCGTTGGGACCGAACTGAGATTACCGCCACCCGACAACGGCGCGGCGGCGGCGAACTTGGTGGGAAAACGCGCGATCGCGTCCCATGTGCCATAGCCGCCCATCGACAGACCGGTGATGTAGGTCTTGGCTGCATCGCCTTTGTACTGACTGCTAACCTGATCGAGGATGTTCATCGCTTTCTGCAGGTTGTTGGTGATCGGCAACATTCCCCCTGGCGGGTTGGTGTAGGCCCCGACGCCCCAATTATCACCGGCGTTGATCGGTGCCCATTGCGTTCCCGACGCAGCCTGCGGCGCGATGACGATCGCCGGAAACGCGCTCTTTGTCGCGGCGAACAGGTTGTCGACGTTGTATGCCCATGGCGAATAGTTGTTATTGCCACGCTCGCCCGCCCCGTGCAGATAGAGCACCACGGGCAGTTTTTGATAGCTGGCATAATTGTCGGGCAGGAACACCGTATACGGCATCGAGCCGAGCGTTACGTCGCTATAGATGGCCTGGAATGCATTCGACGTATTAGGAACCGCATGTGCAGTGGCTGTGATCGCCAAGGCGGCGGCACCGATGATCAGTTGTTTCAAGTTCAATCTCTCTCTCCTTCAAGGTGTGTAACAAAGTTGCTGACACGATAGTCAATCGACTGCTATTTCTTCACTTCCGGGAGCCGCTGTGCGAAAAGCCACTCGTAGAGTGTCTTGCCTGCGTTGTCTCCGCTGTCGGCGGGGGCTTTGTATTTTCCGGGTGCGTAAAAGCCGCCCCAGCCTTCATGGCCAAGCCGCTCGACGCGCGAATAGATGACATTCTTCCCGTCCGCCTTGTGGATGCCGTCAACCATTTTTCCTGATCCGGATTCGGGCACGACCCCGTCCGATGTCCCGTGAAACGCCCAGATGCCACGCGATTTCAGCTTCTTGACCGAATCAATATTGCCTCCGCCCGACAACGGCACGGCGGCGGCGAATCGGTCCGGGAATCGCGCGATCGCGTCCCACGCTCCATACCCTCCCATCGAAATGCCAGTGACATACACGCGCGTCGTATCCACGCTTTCGGCTGCGATCGTCGCGTCGAGGATCTTCATCGCCAGTTGCATTTGCTTGCTGATCGGCGCATCGTCGGTGTAGACACCTTTGCCCCAATCGACATCGACCCACTTGGTCTCTGCCGGTGCCTGCGGCGCGATCACCAACGCGCGATGCGGGCCCTTATTGGTCTCTTCAAGCAGCCCGTCGATGTACTTGACGACCTGAGCCTGGTTGTCCGTCCCGCGCTCACCTGCGCCGTGTAGGAACAGCACCAGCGGCAACTTCGGACCATCCGCCGAATAGTCGGCAGGCTTATACACACGGTACGGCATCGAGCCGAGCACCTCGTCCTTGAAGATTTTGGATTCGCCGTCGAGCGGATGAACCGCCTGAACGATCGAAACTAAGGACAGACCCAGGAACAGAAGCACGAAGCGGGTGGTTCGATTCAACACAGTTGCCTCCAAAGTGCCAGCACGTAAAGACTCAATCACACACGACCGATTCTGGTCTTAGGATAACCGAAAGATGATGATACACCCAAATAGGGTCCATTCGCAAATATTTCGGCTATAGCGGCTTAAATCGGGGAATTTGGACGCTCGGAATGCGTTCAGAGGCCGCTTTTGAACGAGAGATCACGCCATCCATCAGAGGTGGGACTGTTTTGGTTGACAAGCGGTTTTTTTGAAGATGCGTGCGGAGACTTTCTTTGGCGTCGGAGTATAAGTTCGCCACGCGGATGGCCGAGATGGGAGTCGGGGAAAATGGACCTGAGCGGGCTCGAACCGCTAACCCCTGCCTTGCAAAGGCAGTGCTCTCCCAATTGAGCTACAGGCCCGTCAATCAAGCCGAGGAATATACACGCAATTTTGCTACGATCCAGTCCATGACCCTGGGACGTCGTCTGGCGACGCAACTTATTCTCTTGCTGGCGTGCCTGGTTTTGACGGCAGCGGTGGGGCTTTGGGGCGTCATGGGGGTCAGGCAGGATTTTTCACTCGCACTGCAAAATTACGAACGGCTGCGACAGATTTATCAGATCGGCCTGTATCTGAACTCGGCCAGGACGTTGATGAGCAGCGATTTTCCGAATCTGAACCGGGCCCGGCTGGAATGCTTACGGGCGCAGCAGGAATTGCGTCGCGTTGCGCCGTCGCTGCCGATCTCGGAGGAACAGCGGACGGCATTGGTCGATATGGTCGATGCGGTG
>JBGSMH010000157.1:0-3600 GCA_041740275.1 Phycisphaerae bacterium | reverse complement strand
AGGCCAACCCACGCCACAGAGATGGGTTCGGGGACGACCACGACCTTCAGCGAGTATCCGCCATCGCCGATCTGCAAATCGAAGGTGCGCGTGTCGGAGAACACCGCCAGCGGCAGAAAAGTCACGCCGCTGATATCCGTGATGAGGGTTTCCGAAGTCAGCACGGTGATCTCGCTACCGGCGGGCAGGTTGGCGTCGATTTCAGCATCGTACTCATTGATCGACAAAATCGACGGCAACGGATTGCCAGTACCGGTGAAGTTCACCAAATCAGCGTCCCAGCCTGATCCGTTGTACCGGATCTCAGCCGTGTAATAGCTCCCTAGTCCGAAACCGGCGTTATTGATGTCGAGCTGACCGATGTAGTTCCCGCTCTGAATGCCCGGCGTGACCTCGCTGCTCAGATCGCCGGGCGTGACGCCGCTGACGATGACCGAACCGCTACCGGCCAGCAATCCGCTCGTTTGATTGAGCGATCCGACGGTCAAAAAACCGCCGCTGCCCAGCGTTACCGTGCCGTCGGTCGAAAGGGTGTTGGCGACAGTCACTACATCATTGATATTGAGCTGTGAACTGGCGTCAACGGTGATCGCGTCCGGTGCGAGCAGATATCCGGGACCACCCGCGATCGGGCCGAGTGTTACCACAGGGGCTTGAACGGTCTGAACCAGTTCCAGCAGGCCCGGCTGAAAGGCCCCGCCGGTGACGGTCAGGTCGCCATTAACCGTCACGGTGCTGGCTGAGGTCTTGGTCCCGTCCGTCCAGACTTTGGTCACGCCATTGGCGATTGTTTCGTTTCCGTCCACATACGTTTCTGCCAAAGCGGCCGACGATGCCAATGCGATCGCGATCGCGGCGGTTGTTTTGATATCCATCTGTACGACTCCGTATCCTGTAAAATGTCTTCGCCTAGTGAGCTTGCGCGCTCGCAACGCCCAAGGCGGTTTGTTTCGATGTGTCCAACAATATGCTCGGCCACTTGAACCGCGGGCCGACTGCGAAACCTCTCCTATTGAGACGCTTTATACCCCAGTCCGTCCGAGATTTCCAATCCTAAATTGCCGCGAAAAATGGTTTAGGAAGATTCCGCAAGCCACCACGACATTGAGCGAGTCGGTGTTCAATCGCATCGGGATGGTGATTCGGTGCTGGCACATGTCGATCAATTCCCGGTCCAATCCTGGCCCTTCATTGCCGATCAGAACGGCGCACCGCGTTGGCGGGGTGATTGTCGACAGCGGGGCGGCATCGGCATCAAGCACCGTCGCGAACAACTCAATCCCAGCGTTCTGCATGTCGATTAATGTTTGACGAATATCTTTCGAGCGGATCAGTCGTAGCGAAAAGATCGTGCCCATCGAAGTGCGAATCGATTGACGCGTGAAGGGGTCGCGACACCGTTCCCCTAACACCACCGCGCCGACCCCAAACGCTGCCGCGACACGCAGCAAGGCACCGAGGTTCGCCGGGTCGGTGATTTCTGGCAGTACGAGGATGGGGTCTGACTCGGGATCAGCCGCCTCGGGCAGGTCGGTCGTTTCCGGGAGACGTTGGCCCAAACCCATCACGCCCGAGTGAAACTTGAACCCCACGATCTCCTGCAAGAGCGCTTCGCTGGCGACCAGCAATTCGGTCGATGGCTGCAGGTGTGGCCGGATGCGGTCGGCCTTGCGATCGACGCACAACACTTTTTCGCACCGATACGCACTGGCCAGCAGCCGAAGCGTCACGTTCTCCCCTTCGGCGATGAAGTGGGTGGTTGACTCGCGTTTTTCCTGCCGCGTGACGTCGACAAACGGGCCGATTCGCGGATCGCCCAAGGAATGGACTTGAGCGTTGTCAGTATTCATGCGGAGTCCCGCCATTTTCTACGCCGGCCGCAACGCCCGATGTCCGATATCCCGCCTGAAGTGCATGCCGGTGAACTTGATCTTTGCCATCGCTTCGTAGCACCGGATCTGGGCGTCCTGAAGTGTGTCGCCCAGCGCGGTCACTGCCAGCACGCGTCCGCCGGCGGTGATGAGTTTGCCATCCTGGGTTGCGGTGCCGGAATGGAAGACTTTGACATCCGCCATCGCGTCGGCGTCTTCGATCCCGCTGATTACGTCGCCGACTCGGTTCTTGCCCGGATAGCCATGGCTTGATGCCACTACGCAGATCGCATGGCGTCTGTCCCATTCGAGCGTGACCTGATCCAGCGTCCCATTCACCACCGCCAGCATTACCTCCAGCAGATCCGACTTCAGACGCATCAGTAGCGGCTGGGTTTCCGGGTCGCCAAAGCGACAATTAAACTCCAAAACCCGCGGACCGTTGGCGGTGAGCATCAGGCCGGCGTAAAGAATGCCTTTGTACTCGATATCGTCGCGAATCAACCCATCCAGCACCGGCACAAACACCTCGCGCTCGATCCGACTCAGCATCGCATCGGTGACCATCGGCGTGGGGCTATACGCGCCCATCCCGCCGGTCATCGGGCCGGTGTCGCCTTCGTCGATGGTCTTGTGATCCTGGCTCGTCTCCATCAGATAAACGCTTCGACGATCCACAAACGCCAGGATCGAACACTCGGGCCCGCGCATAAACTCTTCAATCACGATCCGTGCCCCGGCGTCGCCGAAGACACGTTGTTTGAGCGCCTGATCGATCGCTTCGATCGCTTCCTCCTCACGGAAGCAAAGCGTCACGCCTTTTCCTTTGGCCAGTCCGGCGGCTTTGATGACGATCGGTACGCCGCGGACTTTTACATAATCCATCGCCGCCTGCGGATCGGTAAACGCGCGGGCCTCGGCGGTTGGGACCAATTGCTGACGCATCAGATCCTTGGCGAACCATTTGTCGCCTTCCAACGCGGCCGCTTCTTTGTTGGGCCCGAAGACCTTGAAACCGGCCTTTTGCAGCCGATCGGTCAACCCCATCGCCAGCGGGTCTTCCGGGCCGATCACCACCAGGTCGGCCTTGATGTCTTTGGCGAGTTTTTCGATCTTCACGAAGTCGGTCACGCCGATCTCGACGCAGTCAGCATATTGCGCGATCCCCGGGTTACCCGGTGCCGCGACGATCTTGCTGACGCGAGGAGACTGACTCAATTTCCACGCGATCGCGTGCTCACGCCCCCCGGAACCGATCAAAAGGATGTTCATGTGCGGAAAACTCCCAAAACGATAGGGGTATCGCACCGGCGCGGATAAATCAACCGTCGCCATTGTGTCGTCACGACAAAATCGCGTTGAAACCGCAGATTAACGCGGATGAACGCGGATCGGATTTTTGTCGCGATCTTGCGTTGCTGCAATTCACTTGTTGCATTTGTTGCATCCGTTTTGACCCATACGAAAAACGTAACTGCTGGCTGCCCCGAAACTTGTGGATTTTGGCACGCGAAAGTGTTGCGCGCCCGCGTGCAACTGTTGCAACGCCTACCTTTCCGGCCGGAAATACATTGAAACCGCAGATGAACGCCGATGAACGCGGATCGGATTCCGAATTTCTGCCTTCAGTTTAGCCGCCAGCTTGCTGGCGGTCTGTGGTGCAAAAAAGATGTTGTTATTTCGAAAACAACGGTCGTAACCAGTTGTAAAAAAAAGACTTGCGCGCGTC
>JBGSMH010000156.1:0-2606 GCA_041740275.1 Phycisphaerae bacterium | reverse complement strand
ACAGGATGTGCAGATTGTTCGGCTCTTTGGCACGAGCCTTTTCGATTTTTTCCAGACGCGACATGAATTGCGACTCGATTTTGGCAACGGATTTCGTCAGAACCAATCCAGATTCGACCACAACCACGGCAACCAATGCCGATTCCTTCGTAGGGTCTTGGTTTACGATTACTGAGAACCTCTTTCCCGACGACAACTCGGGTGACGGTTTTGACAACAGCTTCTTCGGCACCATCTTTGTGAGCACCGGGAAGATGTTCTCGCTTTCGAGCAACTCGGTGTTCGGTACGACGCTCTCGGGCGTTAACCGGCCCGTGGTGCTGGAGCCCATTCCCGAACCCACCACCCTCGGCCTGGCCGGGTTGGTGGCGATGGGACTGGGACGTCGTCGTCGGTAATCCGTTGTCTGGTATTGTCCACTTAACAAACGCGCGGCCGGGAGCTTGGGTGCTCCCGGCCGCGGTTGTATAGTGTCGAAAACCCTTTGGAGACGAACCCGCATGCCCGCGACAACGCTCGCCACCCGACAGATTCACCTAGATTTTCACACCAGCCCGCACATCCCCGAAATCGGCATCGACTTTGACGCCGATGTTTTTGGGGATCAGATGCGCGACGCCCACGTCAACAGCGTCACCGTTTTTGCCAAATGCCACCACGGGCACCTCTATTACAACACCAGGCACCCGGCAAGACATCCGGGGCTCAAGCCGAGTTTTGACTTGTTGGCCAGTCAGATTGACGCACTCCACAAACGCAACATTCGCGCCCCAATCTACATCTCGGTGCAGTGCGACGAATACGCCGCCGACACGCACCCGGAGTGGATCGCGTTGAGCGAGGATGGCAATCGCGTCGGCCGAAAGCCGCTCGGTTCCGGCTCATGGCAGATTCTGGACATGTCCAGCCCGTATCAGGAGTTCCTGTACGATCAAACGGTTGAAATATTGAAGACCTTCAAGCCAGTCGACGGGCTGTTTTTTGACATGTGCTGGGATCAGCCATCACTGAGCAACTTTGCCAAGGCGGGCATGGCACGTGTCAAACTCAATCCCGCAGTCGGTGCCGAACGCGGCCGGTACGCACACGATGTCGCGATCGCGTATATGAAGCGGTTTTACAGGCTCACCAAGTCGATCACGCCGAGTGCCACCTGCTATTTCAATTCCCGTCCGCTCTGGAACATGGCCGAAGAAGCCGCGATGCTCAGCCAGATCGAGATCGAAGCCCTCCCCACCGGCGGATGGGGGTACATGTATTTTCCGACCAACGTACGCTTCGCCCGCAACTTCAATCGCCCGTACCTGGGCATGACCGCACGATTCCACAAAAGCTGGGCTGACTTCGGCGGGCTCAAACCCTATGCAGCGTTGGAATATGAGATTTCGCAGATGATGGCTCACGGCGCCCAATGCTCGATCGGCGATCAACTCCACCCGCGCGGAACGCTCGATCGCGGTGCATATGACCTGATCGGCAAAGTCTATCAGCGTGTGGCCGAACGTGAGCCGTGGCTGGAAGGGGCAAAACCGGTCACACAAATCGGCGTGCTGCTGGTCGATGACGGATCGGACAAAAAAGCCACCGGAAACCCGCGCGAAGGGTGGACGCGGATGCTGTCCCAACTCAAGCATCAGTTCGATATCGTGCTATCAGATGCCGACTTTGCCCGATACGACCTGATCATCCTGCCCGATCACGCTGCGGTCGATCCGACTATGGCGAGGAAGCTCGATGCCTACGTCACGCAAGGCGGTGCGGTCCTGGCGACCGGCACATCGGGTCTGTCTGATGATGCATCGAAAGTAACCTGGAAATCGCTCCCGATCATCCCGCATGGCTTGTCCCCATTCACCACGACCTACATGCGATTCGGCAAGGAAGTGAACGAAGATGTGCCCAATAGTGATCACGTCTTGTACGACACGACGGTTCGCGTCACGCCCAAGTCGGGTGCGCGCAAACTGGTGACGGTCGTCGAGCCCTATTTTGAGCGCGCCTGGGATCATTTCTCAAGCCACGCCCAAACCCCCGGCGACAAGCCGAGCAAATACGCGTTGGCGACGATTAAAGGCAAAATCGCCCATATCGCCGCGCCGGTCTTTGGCAGTTTCGCCAAGAACGGCAACTACCCATTGCGGCTGTTGGTGCGAAATGTGATCGAATTATTGATCGACGCCCCCCTGCTTCGTGTTGACGCCCCCACCACCACCGAAGCGACCGTGATGCGGCAGAAGAAGCGGACGATCGTCCATCTACTGCAATACGCGCCCGAACGCCGCACCGCTGCGTTGGATATCGTCGAAGACAACGTCCCGCTGCTTGATGTCCCCCTTTCGCTAGCCGCCGATCGGGCACCGAAGAAGGTGTATACGGCACCGGATCAGACGCCGATCGCCTTTGAATACCGCGCCGGCCGGGTCAATCTTCGCGTGCCGATCGTGAAGGGTCACGCGATGGTCGTGTTCGAATAGACAATCGCCAAAAACAACCCCACCCCCGGCGATCGCTCGCCGGAGGTGGGGCTTTTTGTTCCCCTAGTTCAGTTCCCCTTGAACAGCTCATTTACCGCCTCGGATAGGGCCTGCGGATTCGCGGCCGCCACT
>JBGSMH010000155.1:0-2303 GCA_041740275.1 Phycisphaerae bacterium | reverse complement strand
GTGGACAGGCCTGCATTTGCTACTCGGCGCGACGCTGTACGCGTTCCTGGCCTCGCTGGATCAGGAGGCCGCCTTTGCGCAGGCGGCCTGGATCAATCCACCGACCTTATGGGGACGGCCGCCAAGCGTCCGCAACCTGGTCAGCATGTTCTCAGGCGTGATTACGCTTACGCCTACAAATTCGTGGGGCGAGCGCCTACTCACCATCGAGCCCTTCACCGCTGCCGCGTTGATGTTGCTGCACGTACTCCTCGCTGTATTCGGCGTGCGGCAGATCCTGCGCACACCCACAGACAAGGCCGCCTCGTATTCGCTGTCGCCACGCGAAACCACGGTACTGCTCCTCCTATGGCTGGTCCTTCCCCCGTTCCTTGTGTTCGTTGTGTCGCACGTATGGAAGCCGATGTTCGTAGTGCGGTATGTCCTCTTCGCCTCGATTCCGCTGTACATCCTGCTGGCACACGTGCTGGCCACCCGTCCGAAATGGATCGCCGGCGCGGCCTTTGCCCTGTTGCTCACCCACGACGCGCTGTTCTATTTTCCCGGCCCGACCCGCATACCCTTTGACCGTGCGGCACAAACGATTCAAGAACAATCCGCCGCTTCGCCGATCATTTATCTGGACGACATGCTCGGTATGCCGCCGATTGAACACTACTGGCGCGGCCCCAAACCGGAGTTTCGCCCGCCGACCAAACGCGACGAAGTACTGGATTCCGCCAAGCGTCCGCCGGACGCAGACCTGTGGATGGTATTCACTAACGAGCGGCGGTTCATCAACTTCAAAAAGGCGCTCGATGATGCCAGTATCGCGACGGATACCGTGTATCACCGGGCATCGAAGCCCTTTTGGATCGTTCATGTTCATCCCTAGAGCCCTCCGCATAATGCTATATCATCAATTATTCTATTGACGTAAATACTTTACTTATGGGAAAATGAGGTCGCATAATTGGGGGAATCGTAATGCGCCTACACGCCAATCTGCTTGCCTGTCTTCTTTACTCCTCTGGTTTTGCCGCTGCCGATCCCACGTTCACTTGGGTCGAGGGTCTAGGCGATTTCGACGTCGAACCGGGATGTATTTTCGCGGACGAAGCCGGAAATACCTACACCACCGGCTTTTTCTTCGGCACCAACGACATGGACCCCGGGGCCGCTACGAGTTCGATCACGAGTGCAGGTGCCACCGATGCGTTTGTGGTCAAATTGGATGCCAACGGCGACTTTGTCTGGGCTGGATCCTTTGGCGGCGCAGAGCTCGACTTCGGAACCTCGGTCGCTGTGGATGGAGATCAAAATGTCTACGTCGTTGGTGAATTCGAAGACACGGCCGATCTTGATCCGGGTCCCGGAGTAGAAAACTTTACGGCTATCAATCAGAACGCAGTATTCGTGGTAAAGCTGGATGCCAATGGAGATTTCCTTTGGGCACGCACTTATGACGCCGGCCTTAGTGACATACTTCGTTCACCCAAGGCCGTGCAAGTCGATGCCGCAGGCAATGTCCTTTTAACAGGCGTTTGCGGGAACACCACGGATTTCGACCCAAGCGGAAATGTAGTCACCACTTCCGGCGGCGCGTTTGTTCTCAAACTGGATTCCGGCGGCGACTTGCTGTGGGTTAAAGCAATCGCGTCGGCATCAGGCCGGGGATTGGGCCTGGACGCATCCGGCAATGTTACAGCGATCGGTCAGTTCACGGGCACAACCGATCTGGATCCCGGAGCAGGGAGCGCGCCCGCCATCAGCGAAGGCGGTCTGGATGTTTTCGTGGTTCGTCTGACGAGTGGCGGAAACTATCTTTGGTCAGCCGCGCTGGGCGGTGATCAAAACGACGACGCGTACTCGCTGCAACTCGATGTAGCCGGTGCGCCGCACATTGTCGGCGAGTTCCAGGGTACTGTCGATTTCGATCCGGGGCCCGGCACCGTCGCGCTGACAGAGGGCAACCTGTTCGTGCTCAAACTAACCGCGGGGGACTTGTATCAGTGGGCTGTTTCGCTCGACGTTTCAATTGGCGACCCACCGGGCATTGGGGTTGGTCTCAACGGCGATGTGTACGTGACGGGTAATCTGTCGGGCACCGTCGACCTCGATCCGGGGCCCGGCACGGCGACATTTAGCGCGAATCCCTGGGGACCCTTCTTGCTCAAACTGAATATGCTTGGGGACTATCAGTGGGCGGGCGTTTTGGAAGGAGCCGTGTCGACGGCGGTTGCGGTTACTCCGGGAGACACGGTCCACATGACGGGTCGCCATCCCGGCGCAACGATCGACTACGACATGTCAGCCGGCACCAC
>JBGSMH010000154.1:0-2818 GCA_041740275.1 Phycisphaerae bacterium | reverse complement strand
CGATCCGCCGCGCCGCCGACGTGAGGGCCTGCGCGCGTTCGCGCTTCTGGGTCACGGTCACGACCGTCCGCGTGCTCGGATTCGTCGCCACTTTATATGCCTCGGCATACGCCAGCGCGAGGGCCTGCATCTGTAGCGCCTGTTCTACCGTGACGCCATACGCCTCGGGATCGCTGACCAATTGCCGTGCGAAGTTCAACCCGCCCGTGCTCAGTTCCTGATCCGTGCCGTAATAAAAGCTCTGACTCATGACCATCTCCCGCCCCGGCATTGGATATTTCCGAGGCTACTCCACAGATCGGCCCATCCTGCCCCCGACTGAGGCAATCTGCCAACGCCAGATAAAACCCGCTGTATTCAGCCCAAAAACGCGATTCGCCGCCGGACGCTGGGTTAAAACGGCCCGAACGAAGATGTTTCGCCGCGAAAAAAGATAATTCCCGGCGGATCATCCTGATCCGCATCTACCCAACTTATTCAGCGGTGAAACAATATGAACGAGCGGATTTCATCTTGCCCCGCCCCGAAACGAAATGACTCAGCGCCGAACAAGATGTGTCAGCGCGAAACAGATCGAGTCACGACAAACCAGCTTGGCCCGGTCCGTAACAATTTATCGGGTGCCACGGTACGACGTACACGCCGTGCCGTGCGAGTGAGCGAATCAGGCACGGCACGGAGTACCGTACTGGGGGGGCACCCGGCAAAGGCGGGATTGGCATCGCGGCCCTACAGATTACGCGATGAAATGGATAACATGGAACTGGATACTGAGACATCTTGGTGGAGAGGAGCAAGTAGTGCTACCGAAGCGGATGGTGCTCGTGACTGGAGTGCTCATTGGGACGGCAGGTCTTTTGACCGCCTTGGTGGTAGGCTTTTTCAGTTCACAGGGGAGCGGATCGCATCAATTGTGGCATGAAAGGGGAGTTGCGCGCATCGATCAGTCTGCGAATGGGCAGATCACATTCTTTGGCTCCGTGGTGGATCAAGATGGTCGGCCGATCAAGTCTGCCTATGTACGCGCGGTGATTCATTCGATCAATCCTGACTGGTTGAACGCCGAGGGGGGCAGTAGCCAGCGAAGTAAAAGAGATGAAGTCATCGTCTACACCAACGAGCAAGGTACTTTCAAAATCCCTGCCTTCGGCAACATGCTGCAAGTTGTTGAGGTTCAACACGTTGGTCATCGCTGGTTGTATGACCTGAACATGGGCCATACGAAGAGCCACCCACTCGGTGATGGCAGAGGATTTGGGTTTTGGGCCCACGGCAAGGCAGGACCGTATCTACCGATCCCAGAGTCTCCTGCCGTATTCGTCGTTGTGCACCATGCATCGAAGGAGGTGAAGGTAGCGCCCTCGCCGGGTGGTGCGAAGCTACCGGTCCAAACATTTAGCGGCCCGAACGACCCCGTGCCGCTGGCACCAGTGTGGCCGCGAGAACCGTCTTTACCTGACATTGTGCGTGCAACCAACAATTTGCAGGCGCGATAGACTTTGACCGTGATCGCCAGTGGGACGGGTTCACAAAATAAAACGACTGTTTTCGGGAAGAGTTTGACGCGCGGGTGCCGTGCGAGTGAGCGAATCAGGCACGGCACGGATTACCGTACTGGGGCACCCGGCTATTGCGTGCCGCCATCGCGCTAGCGAAAAGTTGATCACTGAGGTTTGACCACTGCCTTATCCACAACCGTCCCACACTCCGGGCATCGCTCGGGCGTGGCGCGGAGGTCGTAGCCGCAGGTCGGGCAAAGACCCAGGCGGTGCCGCCGGAGCCTCCGCTCTTCGACCACCAAGCGCGCGAGCGAGCGAAGCGACAGGAACGACGTGGCCGTCAGTGGCACCGTGAGCGGAAACGCGAAAGTCCACGTATGCTGACGACCGCCGGAGCTCAGGATGTATTGGCTTGTGATGCCGCAGCCGGACCAGCCCCACCGACGAACCGGCGGCAGGGCGCGATTTTCTGCCACCCAGTCGCCGACCGGCGACGGACCTTCCGGCCGCGCGTACTTTTGGTAGAACACTGAGCCACGCCGCCAGCCGAACGCGTGCGAGTAGTAACCAGCGGAATTGAAGATGGCGACGTCTGGCGGCATGAACGCCCACGCGGTCCCGGCACCCAGCAACAACGAAAGAAAGAGCCAAAATGCCAGCCGTCGTCGCTGCATCGGAATTACCGCCGCAAGGTGAGCCACCAATGACTAGATCGTCTCTGCGCCAATCAACACGACGCGGATGCGGGCATGATATTCCGTGTACGGGATTAGACAAATCACGGTAGGGCGGGATGATAATCCCGCCGTCATCGGCGCGGGAACGGCGGGATTGTCATCCCGCCCTACCGAACTTCCGCTGGACCGGGTGGTTACAGAATACGACGCTATGCAGGCAAGTGCATGAACAAGAGTCCCCTCCAAGAGTCGTTTCTGCGAGAGCTTGCCGAGAACTTCGTCGCCACACAACGACGAATCACGAGCCGACTCGCAAAGTCGCCGGGTCTGGATGCAGCGGAACGCGATAAAATCATCCGCGATGAACTGCGCGGGCTGTACCACGGCGTACTGGTCATCTTCGACGGAGGCACTGCACTGGCCGATCAGGGGCTTATACAAATCGTTGATGAGGACGGATTGACGTTCGACCGATTTCTGCACGAGGTCGGCTTTTCCTATTGGCCGCCGGGCGATTCGGTATAGCCATCGGCCAAAACGAGTTCGGCGGCTCTCAGATGGTCGTGTGGGATTTGAAGTGATACCATCCCGCGACACCCCGTAACCCTACAGGGCCTTCCCATTTCGTGGCACGGGTTTTCA
>JBGSMH010000153.1:0-3114 GCA_041740275.1 Phycisphaerae bacterium | reverse complement strand
CATGGGCGCGATCACGCCGGGTCAGGCGCCCGCGTTCAATCCGCCCACCGGCCGACCGGGCGGGTTTGGCAATAACCGACCGCCAGTATTTGATCCCGCTTTCCCCGGCGGATTTGATGAACCGGGTGCCCCGCGAGGCGGTTTCGGAGCTGGAGGCGGCGGACCGGTCGTCCCCGCGACGGCTGCGGACAACCCCGCATTTAAGGATCGTCTCACCGGCGAAAGCGTCCTGGGCGATTGGGAGTTTACCATCGCGGTCGCGATCGAACTCGATCCCGAGTCCTATGTTCCGCCGGTCGTCAACCCCGGTGAATCCGTTTCGTCCACCGCTCGATAATAAGATCAGCCAGCGAGGCATTGCATCATGGATATTGTCAAGAAAAACCTCATCAGCATCCTCTTGGGTGTGGTCGCGATCATCTGCATCGTGCTGATTTTCTTCCCGTTTGGCGGGATGTATGACACGCTCCTGCAGAACGTAAAATCCAGCCAATCGACCGGCCAGAAGATCCAGTCGGTCATGAACCAGAATCGGACCTGGCCTTCCCTGAGCCCCAAGGAAGAGGACAAGATTCCGCTGGATCAGTTCCCGACCGCCGCCATCATCGCCAGAGGCGAACAGATGACCACGACGTGGACACGTCAGAAAGACAACGCTCTGGCGTATGTTCTTGACCTGCAAAGCAAGCAACTCGAGCCGCTCGTGCCCAAAGCATTGCCCGTGCTGCTTGGCCCGGCGTTGGGACGCGAGTTCCTGGATCGATACCAACGAAAGTTCGGGGTCTACCTCGACACGAGAACTGGCGAACGCGATCAGTCGATCTCGATCTTCGCGCAGGTGCTTGATGCGACGATGCCGCCCATCGACACCGAAGTGAAAGCCCGACAAGCCGAGATCGCCACCGAGGTCGCCAACACCCGCACGATCTGGCGTGACAACAAGATCCATAATCCCGAAGAGGTCCAGAAGATCACCGCCGAACGGCAGGCGATCGTCGCCGAACAGATGCGGAACCAGAAAGCCATCAGTCATCTGATCTATGCAGACCCCGATACGGTGTTTGAGGTCAATCCGAAGATTGCCGGGAGTTCAATCCCCGATGTCAATGACATCTTCCTGGCTCAGTTGACGCTCTGGGTCCAGGAACAGATGGCCCGTGCGATTCGCGAAACCAACGAAGCGGTTCACCAGGTCAATGACACGCGTAAACAGGGCGTGTTGGCGTCGCCCATCAAACGGCTGATGCAGATGAAAGTGACGCACAAGTTTGTGCCGGTCCGACCCATCGCCGGTGCCGATAAGCCCGAATTGCCATCCAACCCCGCCGCCACCATCACACCTAATTATCTTGCCGATCCGTTCGGGCATGTGTCCAATGAGTTCTACGACGTGGTGAATTTTGAAACCACGATGGTCATCGACGCCGGCTCGCTCTCTCCTGTCCTTATTGGCTTGGCCCGAAACCGATTCTTTATCTTCGACAAGGTGGAAATCCAGGCGATGGACTCGTCGATCGACGCCGCAAACGGGTTCTTGTACGGAAAAGCCCTGGTGGTGCAGGTGACGCTTCGTGGGAAGTACTTGTTTATTCGGGATTTTTTGAAGAACTTCATGCCCGTGGATATCGTTCGCGGCGTGGTCAATCCCGCTGCCACCGGTGCTGGTACAGGTCCGGGTAACGGGCAACCCTGGACCGAGCCGCAGTAGTTGACTCGAACGCGAAGGGTTCATGTGTTAGCGACAGTATTCTGACCGCAGGTAGGTGTCCTATGAATAAAGTACTCGAACTACTCGAACAACATTGCCAGTGGATCGCGATCGCCCTCGGCGGATTGTTTTTCGTGTGGGTGGCGTGGGCCTATGTGTTGATGTCCCCGGTGGCGATTGAAAAGCCCAATGGTGACACCCTTAACCCCGGCAATGTCGATGTGGAAGTCGCCAAGAATGCTGAAGCGCTGAAGGATCGCGTCAATTCCACGACCGTCCGCGCCCCGGACGAAAAAGGCAAACCGGACGTGGTCGTGACGATCCAGCGCGATTTTGGCGGGCTGAACGCTCTGCCCACGGTCGTGGATGGCGCACCTTTTGGCGGAAGTAAGTTTGAACCGATTGATCCCAAACAGGTGCCCGAGGGACCGGAGATTCAAAAAGTTGCAGAACTACCGACACTCCCAGCGGCCGAGGTGTTGCCTGATGACGGGCTCAAAGCCGCGCTGGCGTTTGTGATGATCGGACCCGTTGGCGTCGGTCCGGCGCAACCCGCAGTTCCCGCCGGTGGAGCAGCCGCGCTTCCCGCCAACGGCGTGGATCTGAACTACATCCGCGGAAACTATCGCATCGATCCGAAACAAATTGACGACTCATTCAAGAAAGTCGGCGTCCCGCCAGGGTTGCCCACCCTGATCGTTTCGATCAAGGTCATGCGACAGGAAGAACAGGCCGATGGCTCGTGGGGCAAGGCCGAGGAAGTGAAACTGCTGGATAACGGCATTCGTGCCTGGCCGATTCCTGCCGCCAATGCAGGCTTCCAGGAGGTCGGTCAATTTGAGGCATGGTTCGGCAGTCCGCAAGGTCAGGCCGACCTGCTGCGGCCTCCCTTCTATCAGGTGTTGATGGGCGAAGGCCCATGGGATCCGCCCACTACGCTCGATGCCGCCAAAGCACAACTGAAGGTGGTTCAAGAGCAGGAACGCGCCGCCCGCGCCGCTGAAGTCCAGCAACGCAACAACGACCGGCGCAACGTCGCCCCGCCTCCGCGAAACGAGCCGGATTTGCCCGAAGACCGCGAATTGCGTCGTCGCGGCGGAGCGGCTGGGCGCGAGCGATTCAGTGCCCCCGATCCCGAACGCCCCAGTGATCTGGCATCGCTGGCAGGACTGCAAATCGCGCAAGCCCGCAGAAACCCCAATCTACCACCCGACTCGTTCGTCGATGGCGTTGACGAGTTGCCCGGCGACCGAGGCGATCCGATGGGCCCGCCCCCAGGCGCTCAACAGTGGCAGCCACCCGGCCAACCAGGTCAGCCTGGTCAACCCGGCCAACCCGCTCAGCCCGGCCAGCCCAATCTGGCGGCACTCCCGGCGGCAGTCTTCGTGCCCCAGGGTGCCCCCACC
>JBGSMH010000152.1:0-5347 GCA_041740275.1 Phycisphaerae bacterium | reverse complement strand
GATCGACCTCGGCCTTGAGCGCTTGCCAGGATGCAAACCCATGCTCGCGCGCAACCGACAATTGCGCGTCGGCCAGCTTGGCCTCCGGTTCGGTCTGTTGGATCGCATCGAGCCGCTCTTTGGCGAGCTTCTTCAGGTACTCAAGCGAGGGACGATCGGGCAAAGCACGCGGGGATGAGGTGGAATCGGACATGACAAACCTTCCTTCTCAAAAGCGCCCGGCGTCCGCGTCACGGGCAAAGAAAGAAGGCTATGTACCCACACGAATATCAGGCGGGATCGTCCCTTCACGCGGACCGTCGGCTGCCTGAATCAGCCGACCGGACTTTACATCCACCGCCACGGTGTCGCAAGAAAAATCGCAGACGCTTGTGAACCGTGCCCGGGCGCGCGCCATGTTGCGAAGCCTTTCTGCTGAAAGTACCTTCCCGCTTAACGCGCTTTGTGCAAAGCGCAGCGGTCGCGGGGCGCCAATGTGGCCATGTCAATTGGGAGACGCGAATGCGAAGCAGCGTTATGTGGATCATGTTCGGTCTGGTGCTGTGCTGTGCGTCAATTTCAAAGGCGGGACCAATGAACGTGAAAACCGACGGGACAAAAACCTGGGTCGAGAACGTGCCGGCGCTGGCGTGGGGAAAGAGTGGGGAGACAACGCTCTGCGGGGCGCTCAATGCCATCGCGCAGTCGCAGGGGATCAAGACCGATTACGCGACGCTGATGGGCGATAGTGGGCTGGCGTTTCGGCTTCGCTGGTGGCGAAAGGCGGATGGCGCGCCAGGCTGGTGTCCGTCCAGCCCCGTCGGTGAGTTCAGCCCATGGGATCAGCGGGCCGCAGAGTCCATCGGGTACACGATCAAATTTCACGATCATATGGACGGCAAGACCGACATGTCGCGCTACGCGAGTGACATCAAGAAAAGTATCGACGTGAACATGCCAGTCCTCGCCTACGCGACCACCCTCGACATGGGCGTCATCTATGGCTACCAGGACGACGGACAAACCGTGCTCGTGCGCGACCCATTCATCGGCGACAAAGACCACGCCATGCCGCTGGCCAAGACCAAGGGATTCCTCGGGTTCCTCTCGCCCACCGGCAAGACGATCGCGCGGCGAGACGCGGCGATCGCAGCGCTCAAGGCGGCGGCGGGGGAGTGGCGACAACCACCGGTGCCCATGAAGTCCATTACAGGCGACGGCAACTACCTCTTCGGCGACGTCGCGTATGCCGAATGGATCGAAAACGTCCGCACGTCGTCCACCCTCAGTGTCGCCGATCAAAAGAGCCTCTTCGAACCGTCATGGTGGACGTTCAGCGTCCTCGCCGATGCGCGCGCCAACGCGTCAAAGTACCTGCGGTCGATCGCACCACTGTTCGAAGGTGACGCCAAGGCCGCGATCGAACGCGCCGCGGGCTTCTATGCACAGACCGCGGCAAAGCTCGGCCCGGCCTTTGGCACCAAAGACGCGTTCCTCGGGCCCTGGACAGGCAAAACAATCGCCGATTGGAACGACGCAGTCCGTGCCCGCGAAGTGCAGATCCTCACCGAAGCCCGCAAGCTCGATGGTCAGGCGATCGCCGAGATCGAAAAGGCCCTTGCTGCGATCAAGTGACCTTAACCTGCGACGTCGGATCGCTCACAGCTTCAGTCTCGTACACGTATCGGTCACAAAACCCAGCCGCGCGTAGAACGCGTGGCTATAGGTGAACAGGTGTACGTTGCTGCCCTGGGGTGCCACTTCCCGCAGCCGCGCGATCAGCGATTCCAGTAACGCGGTTCCGATCCGCTGGGATTGATAGTCCGGCCGCACCGCGACGTCCCAGATGCTGTACCACGCGTAGGCGTCTTCCATCACCCGCGCCATGCCGACCGCCTGATCGGAGCGCGTGTCGATCGCGACCGCACCCAAGAGCGAGTCGTTCAGCGCCCGACACGTCTCTGCCGACTTGGTCCAGTTAACCGACCGCGCGATCTGGCCGTATTCGTCGGCGTTGGGCAGGCGCGGTTCGATGCGGATGAACTCCGCAAGCGTCTCTCGCGCGCTCGCTGGTTTCACATACGTCGACGGCCCGCCGAAACGCAGGTGATACCCGTTCGGATCGCGCACGGTGTACTCGCGCAGTCCCCACGGTTTATTCTCGATCGGGCCGATGATCGGCGCACCGGCGGCGACGTGCTTGGCGTGCAGCGCGTTGACGTCATCGGTCCAGTAGTGGTGCTGATGTCCCTCGATCCGTGCGGCGATCTCGGGCAGTTGGTTGAATAGCACGCTCACGTTCCCCCAGCCGATCCCGCCGAAGGTGGCCGGATCGCCATGGAACCACGGGTTCTCGAACCCGAGCACGTCCTGATAGAACGCGATCGCTTCCCTGACGTCACGCACCGCGAAGATGGGCTGGGATTGTTTGAGCATGATGTTCATAGTAACCAGTGGCGAAGCGGGCGGAATAGTACACGGATGACGCAGATGCAGGCCAGATGAACACGGAAACCCCGAGCGGGACGCGTCTGCATTTTGAAGCGGCTGGTTTCACGGGCCGCGTGAAAAGCCTGGAGCGGGGCTGTGCTTCTTCTTCTGGCATCCACTTCGCGCCGTCGCCCACTCCGGAGTGCGCGAAGAAACGAAGAGGCGAAGATTTGCGAACCAATACCACTGACAGCATCGTGTCAGGGGTCGAAAGAAATCGGCGGATTTGCCTGTTTTTCCGCCGACTTTTTGGGGTTTCGGCGATATAGTGGATTGGTCGTTTTCGCTGCGTTTGGGGAAGTGTTGTTGTGTTTCCGTGCGCGGCGATGGCTCATTGACAAGTGAAGAGAAAGGATTGAACTCCGGCCGGAAAGGTAGGCGTTGCAACAGTTGCACGCTGGCGCGCAACACTTGAGAGGGATCGGAATCGTTAAGTCTTGCAGCGGCCAACAGTTACGTTTTTCCTATGGGTCAAAACGGATGCAACAAATGCAACAAGTGAAAAGTAGTGGGCAGTCGGCGGGGGGCAGTGGGCAGAGCCGCGATCATAAATTGGGCAATCCGGAATCCAGATTCCAGATGGTTCGCAGAGTCGAATGTCCGAACGCGATACGTTAGCATTTGGGCGGGTTCGAAAAATGCAAATACAAGAAGTAATCATCCGCGGCCGACGCGACAT
Organism: Phycisphaerae bacterium; assembly: GCA_041740275.1. GTDB lineage: Bacteria > Planctomycetota > Phycisphaerae > Tepidisphaerales > Tepidisphaeraceae > BPJO01. The sequence goes on along the minus strand of JBGSMH010000152.1, from coordinate 2,199 downwards.
CGTCCTGGCAACTGGCGAGCTGCCCGACACGGTGGGTTCGACTGAGCTGCGGCTTCGCACGCTGACGACTTTCATCTCTGCCGGCACGGAATTGTCGATCTACCTGGGCACGCACCCGGGGGTCGATCAACCGGGCAATTGGGGTAGCTGGCCTTGGGTGCCGGGCTATGGACATATCGGCGTCGTTGAGGAGATTGGCGAGCAGGTGCAGGGCTTTGCACGCGGAGATCGGCTGTTCAGCTTCAGCCCGCATCGCTCCCATCACTTGTTGAATGTCGCAACGACGCTTGCCGTAAAGGTGCCTGATGCACTGTCTGATGTGACAGCGGCGGCGGCGCGAATGGCGGTCGTCGCGTACGCCGGTTTACATGTTGCGACTTTGCGGGTGGGCATGACTGTCGCGATCTTTGGACTCGGTGCGGTCGGAAATCTCTGTGCCCAGTTGTTTCAGATCGCCGGTTGTCGGGTCGTCGCGGTTGACCTGTCGCCTGGTCGACGCGAGTTGGCAAAGCGGTGCGGGATCGTTGACGTTATTGGAGCCGATGTTGACGACATCGACCGGCAGATACGCGACCGGACGGACGGTCGCGGTGCCGACATCACCATCGACGCCGTCGGAGACAGCCGGGTCATCCAGCAGATCATTCCTTTAACTGCCACCCACGGACAAGTCATCCTGCTGGGTTCGCCGCGGGTTGCGTTCACCGGAGAGATGACGCAGAGCTTTAGGGACATCCATTTCCGCATGATCACGCTCCGCGGAGCGTTGGAATGGATGTCCCCGCGCAAGGATCCGGGGTTCGGCCTGCCCTCGATCGAGCGCAACATTAACACCATATTCCGGCAGATTGCCGACGGCCGCTTGAAGGTCGACCCGCTGGTCAGCCACCAGTTGCCGCCAAGTCAAATTCGTGAGGCCTACGAAGGGCTTTTGAACGATAGAGAACACTTCACCGGGGTCGCGCTAACGTGGACCGCGAACCGCAATATCGCTTGAAAAAACAGCGTTCAGGCCTTCGCAATTCCGGGTTCGCACCGATTACGCGTAAACCTCCATGAACACGCGTCGTGAAGGCCGGACCTGTTTGTGGATCATCGCACCGGTCCAGTTTCGGATATCGGCCAGCGCCCACGGATCGACGTCCAGATATTGACGCAGGTCCGCGCCGGTCAACTGCAATGCCATCTGCTGAAAAATGCCCAGTTCCATGCCCGCCACGCCGCAGATGTAGATTAGCGTGCGTGGGTTGATCAGCATTGGCAGCAGCCGATCGCGCTCGGTACGCATGCGGTCATGGATGTAGAGCGGGTCGTGCCCGTCGGCCTGTTTTTCCCGGCTGATTGCGGTGATGTACTGGAAGTTCTTGTGCTGCTCCTGCATCCTGAGCAAATCCGCGTGATACAGCAGGTCGGTCGAATAGGCCGAGCCCATCACGAGATAAATTTGGCTCTGGCACCCGGCTTCGAGCAGGTCAATGATGAACCCGCGGAACGGTGCGATCCCGGTGCCCGTGGCGAAGAAGACATAGTCATGGGCGGACCTATCGACGGGCAGCAGGAATCGCTTGCCCGCCGGGCCGGTGACCTTGATCCTGTTCCCCGGCCGACGGTCGCAGAGGAAGTTGGAGGAGACGCCGGTAAGCAGCTTGCCCGTCTCCCAGTTCTCGTCGATTAGTCGCTTGACGGTCGTGGCGACGATCACGCCCTTGCCGTCCTCGCCTCGGGTGGGTGAGCATATGGAGTACAGCCGTACTTTGGGCGGTTTGCCGCTGGCGTCCAGCCCGTCGGCGATCACGCCGATTACTTGGCCGGGCAGGAACGTGCCTTCCATGCCTGAGCCTGTCAGGTCGATTTCGATGTGCCGCACATACCCAGCGGCCTTGCGGGAGGTCGCCAGTTCGTTGCGGACGACGGTTGCTGTGCCCGGCTGCTTTGGCGTCCGGATGTTCATTTTCACCTCGGGCAGGACAATCTCAGATCCCCGCGCGTCGCCGGTGGAATGACTCATATTCGCGAATCTAGCCCGGCGTCAGACGCTGTCAAGACAATGGGTCTGCACCTGTTGTAACGCTGCGAAAATGTCACCTGTTTGACGCAATGAAAATGTCACTTGTTTCGGTCCTGTTATAGGGCTGTGATGGAGCATTTGACGATGAGCAGGAAAGAGCGTGAACGGTTGTGCATTTTTGAACAGGTAAA
>JBGSMH010000151.1:0-2649 GCA_041740275.1 Phycisphaerae bacterium | reverse complement strand
CGTGTTGTCGTTGCTGGACGCATAGACCGTGCCGGGTACGTTGCGCTTCATGTCGGTCACTTCTTCGGGACGCTCATCGATCAGGAGCAGGACCAACTCGACATTGGGATGATTGGCGTGGATGCCGCGGGCCATGTTTTGCAGGAGGATGGTCTTGCCCGTGCGCGGCGGGGCGACGATCAGCCCGCGCTGGCCAAATCCGACCGGTGTAAGCAGGTCAATGATGCGGGTGGTCAGTTCCTGCGGATTGTGCTCCAGCTTGATCTGCGGCGAGGGATCGATCGCGGTGGCGTCGTAGATCGCGGTGCGGGTGGTGTATTCATTGACCGGCGTACCTTCGATCCGCGTGACGCGGGCAAGATGCTTGCCGCGCAATTCGCCTTCGATGAGATTGCCGGGACGCAGATTAAGCTCGACGACGGTGCGACGGGGGACGATCACACCACCCGGCCGGGCGGGCCTAAGCGGGGCGGCGGGATCGCGCAACTCGGCGTCGCGGCGTTCATCCTTGATCTGCAACAAACCTTCGACCAGAGGTTCTGGCATGGTTGGGAACCTGACTTTTCGGGGATTCTAAGCTTCGGCGGGATTAACGTGAGCCCGTTCCTCGCGTAGAATCCACCAGCTTATACGAAACCTCTACCAAGGACAAACAAGATGGAATTGCTCGCCAGGCTGCAGGAAGACATGAAGATCGCGATGAAGACCGGCCAGAAGGACCGGCTGATCGTGATTCGGATGTTGATCAGCGACGTGAAAAACATCGATCTTCAGCCCAACAAGCCCACGCCGCAGCAGGCGGTCGAGGCTTATAACAAGAAGCTGAAAAAGAGCGTCGAGGAATACGAAAAGATCGGCCGGGCCGAGGAAGTGGCCAAACTCAAGAGCGAGATCGCGATCGTCGAAGAATATCTGCCCAAAAAAGCAGATAAAGCGCAGACCGAAGCGATGATCGACGCGTTTCTGGACCAGAACGCCTTCACCGAAAAGGACGTCGGCAAGGCGATGGGCGCGTTCCTCAAACTGCACGGGCAGGAAGTGGATGGGGCGATCGTCAACCCGCTTATCCGCGCCAAACTCGCGGGGAAATAGGTTCGCCGGATCGCCTTTAATCGCCCGCGATCAGGCGCGCTACAATGCGGCATGATCACACCCTCTCGGCGAAAAATGTACCAGCGTTGGTTTCTGGCGGCGACGATTTACAACACGATCTGGGGCATCGGAGTGATCTTCTTTCCGCGCATGCCGTTCCAGCTTTCGGGCATCGCCTTACCCACCCCAGACGACCTGGCGATCCAGTTCTGGCAGTGCATCGGCATGTTCGTCATGGTCTTTGCCATCGGGTACTGGTACTTGTATCGCGATCCAGAGCGATACGCCCCGTTTGCGTTGATCGCACTGCTGGGCAAGGTCTTTGGGCCTATCGGGTTCGTCTATGGGTATTACACGGGGACGATGCCGGGCGTCGTCGGTTGGACGATCATTACCAATGACCTGATCTGGTGGCCGGTGTTTGGGATGTTTGTCTATGAGACGATGGTGCGGGACCAGAACCGCTATCCCTTGCCGCACCCGATCGGCACGGAGAACCCGCAGTCGATGATTTGATTGTCCGCATTACCGATCGGGCCGTTTCCTGATAGAATCCCCCGCCTATGGCTGAGAACCCAGCGACAACGCCCGCGACAACATCTGTACCCAAATCCGACGGCATTCCCGCCGGACTGTGGATGCGTTGCCCGGAATGTGGCGACATGCTCTTCAAGAAGGTCGTCGAAGAAAATCTGCAAGTCTGCCCGGCGTGTAATCACCATTTCCGCGTCGGGGCACGCCAACGCGTGCTTCAGGTGTGTGATGAGGGGACGTTTGAGGAGATGTTTGCTGAGATTGAGCCGGTTGACCCGCTGGGCTTTGTCGACAAGAAGAAATACACAGACCGCATCAAGGCCGAGCAGTTCAAGAGCGGCGAGAAGGACGCGCTGGTCGCTGGCAGGGGGTTTGTGAAAGGTCGGCCACTGGTCGTAGCGGTGATGGATCCGACTTTTATGATGGGATCCATGGGATCGGTGGTCGGCGAAAAGCTGACCCGCGCCATCGAATACGCCACCGAAGAAAAAATGCCGCTGCTGGTCGTCAGTTGCTCCGGCGGGGCGCGGATGCAAGAAAGCACCCTAAGCCTGATGCAGATGGCCAAGACCAGTGCGGCGCTGGGTCGGTTGGACGAAGCCGGGTGCCTGTTCATCTCCATGCTGGCAGACCCGACCACGGGCGGCGTAACCGCGTCGTTTGCGATGCTCGGTGACTTCATCATCGCCGAGCCCAAAGCACTGATTGGCTTTGCAGGCCCGCGCACCATCTGGAACACGATCAAACAAGAGTTGCCCGAAGGTTTTCAGCGGGCGGAGTTTCTGCGGGAAAAGGGATTCGTCGATTTTATCGTCCACCGCAAAGACCTCCGCAGCGAGATCGCCCGACTGATCGATTATTGCGTCAAATAAACCCCATTCACCCCGATTCGCACTCCCATGGCCAAGAACATCAAACCCCGCAAAGACGATTACGCGCAATGGTATCTGGACGTCATCAAGGCCGCCCAACTGGCGGATTATTCGCCCGTGCGCGGCTGCATGGTTATCCGCCCGGAAGGGT
>JBGSMH010000150.1:0-16242 GCA_041740275.1 Phycisphaerae bacterium | reverse complement strand
CAATAGCTTGCCTCATTCTACGGCGATTGCAAATTTTAGCAGAGTTATCACACGCCCCAATAGCATTATTTTGATAAAAAGGGGATGAATACGCCGTTAACGGGCGTCTATTGCTCCCGTTCGTACGCCTTGACGATGTTTTGCACCAGTCGATGACGAACGATATCGGTCTTCTCCAGTTCGATCATGCCGATGCCCTTGATCCCGCGAAGTCGCCTGCCAGCGTCGATTAACCCTGATTCAATGCCGTCCTCCAAGTCGATCTGAGAGGTGTCGCCTGTGACGATCATCTTGCTGTCGTTGCCGAGGCGGGTGAGAAACATCAACATTTGGTTGACAGTGGTGTTCTGCGCCTCATCGAGAATGATCGCCGCTTCGTTGAGCGTTCTGCCGCGCATGAACGCCAGGGGGATGATCTCGATGATGTCGTTGAGCATGAAACGCTTGACCTGCTCAATGTCGATCATGTCATGCAAAGCGTCGAATAACGGCCGCAGGTAGGGGTTTACCTTCTGCTGGAGATCGCCGGGGAGGAAGCCGAGGCGTTCGCCGGCCTCGACGGCGGGGCGTGCCAGGACCAGTCGTCGCACCTTGCCTTGTTTGAGCAGTGACGCTGCCGCCGCGACCGCGAGGTAGGTCTTGCCGCTGCCTGCCGGTCCGACGCAGAACGTCAGATCGTTGTTGAACATCGCCTCGACGTATTTCTGCTGACCTTCGGTCTTGGGTCGGACGGCGTGGCCGCGGACGTAGACGTCAATCGCGCCGGACGTGGCGACATCATGGGCGTGTTGCGCCTCGCGAAAAGCCTGCGATACGTCTTCTGCCGACAAGAAATCCTGCCGACGCAGTCGCTTCTGCATCCGATCCAGCACCGCCGCCGCTTTTTCGACCTGATCGCTGGCACCGGCGAGGCGAATCTCGTCGTCGCGTACGGTCGCTTGAACCGCAAAGGCTTCGCGCAACATTCTCAGGTTGCGATCGGCGCTGCCGAGCAAGGCAAGTTTCTTATCCGGATTTTCGATGGCGAGGTTCAGATTCACGCGGAACGATCATAGCCGGTCAAATGACCGAGTGACAAGGAAAGCTCAAATCAGTCCAGCGTCAGTTCTTTCAACAGGCCGAGCGAACCCTCGAAAAGCGGGACGCGGTTGCCGTGTCCATCGGCCGGTTGGTAGATGCCCGAGAAGTCGGTCCGACCGACCATTCGGATGGAACTGACGCTGCCGTCGGCGTGTGCGACGTTGTAGCTTCCATTGTGCCGGCCTCGGACGTATTTGGTGGTGGAGATGTAGTCGAGTCCGCCATTGATGGTCTTGGTCAGATCGGCGGCGACGGGGAGGATGGTCTTGTCAGTCACCCGAAGTGCCCCAATGCCTTCAAATATGCCATTGCTCTTTCGGCCGCCGCGATTGGGGATGTGATAGCTGATCATCCGATTACCTGGCCAGGCGGGGTTGAAGCCGGTCTGGCTGGTCCACTGCGCTGCCGTTTGCGTCCCGTCGTCGAGAAACGCGGCGATATCGCGCCAGTAGGCAAAGTTGGTGGTGTTATTGTCCGTCGGATAGTTGGAAGGGCAGAAGAAGACGTCTGGCGTGACGTAACGCGGTGCGAGCATGGTTGGCGCGGGTCGATTGTAGTTCGATGATTTTGGCGAGGTGCTGAACCCGTTCTGGCGAATCCACTCGTCTCCGTAATAGCCGCGCATGTAGTACGTCAGACCGCCGCCGTTGTACCAATTTGTGTCTTTAAAACCGACGGGATACCAGCCGCGATTTTCGTGGCCGTACAGCGCAAACGACATCCCAATCTGTCGCAAATTACTCATGCACTTGACTGCCTTGGCTTGATCGCGGGCCTTGCTCAGTGCGGGTAAGAGGATCGCGATCAGAACAGCAATGATGCCGATCACGACCAATAGTTCGACTAGCGTAAATCCGCGGGACCGTCGTTTGACATCTTCCATCCGCCACACCTCCATCGCGAGAAAAAGGCCCGACATGTTTTAACTATTCTAAGACGTGTTTGCTGAATGTCCGTACGCCAATGCGTCTATTTCGTATGATTTTGCGTCAATCTGGAGTGTGCTGATGACGGGTGTCTTTGATCATGGCGTGTCGGTGCTGGACTTCAGAAAGGCCATGTCGGTGGTAAAGACGTGTGGCGGGTGTGTTGACCGAATCGACGGCTAGAGTCAGGACGCGCAAGCCTTGCTGTGCGGTTTTTGCCAAGGCAAGGCGAACCAGATAATCGCCCCAACCTTGCCCGCGCGCTGCGGGGGACAAACCGATGTAGACCAGTTCCATCATCGCATGGACCGGCACGCTCGACAGCAGCAATACGCCTAACTCGGAATTGTCGGATTCGCGAACAAGGCAGCACCAAAGCGAGGGGTCGGCGATGCCCGAGGCTTTGTGGCCGACGATCACATCCTCAATCTGGCGACGGCCGTGCAAGAGCGCACAATCCAGGGATTGCTCATAGCTGGCGAGGATGCCGCGCGCAAAATGTTCGTGGTTTTCAGGTGAATAGTGGACTAAACGACACCCGGCCGGGAGCGGGGGCTCGGATGGGATCGTGCGGAGCGTTCGCTGAAGATAAATCAGCGTCGCCAAGTCATCAAACCCCAAACCCCGCAATCCCCGAGCGGCAGGGGAATCGACGGAATCGAGCAGAATCTGCACCAAATGCGCTTGATCAACCGAGATCAGTTCCGTCGCATTCCTGACGCAGCCGACCAAACCCGTCGCGGCCGCGCGGGACAGGTCGGTGGGGCTGGTCATCAGCAACGCGGTTCGACCGGGTGATATCACCGGCAAGCATGCGGCGTGCAGTTGATCGCCCGAAGTACTCACCGCCACCTGAATCGATCCCAACGGAATCTGTCGATCCTGGGTAAACTGAACAAAATCGCGGACCGTCGCTTCATCGGCGAGCCGTCCGTGCTGTGCCAATAATAGTCGAAGCGCCGCGTCCAGCTCTGTAGGCCTGACCGGGCGGATTTCCAGCGGGATGGGCGCGTTTCCCCCGTTGCGCCGACGGAAGATATTTGACAGCCCGCTCACAGACCCCGACAATAACATCCGAAGGTTGTGCGTCCAAGTTGCCCCTCCGCTGCGGAATGGCAATATTGCCCGCCAACCCCTTTGTTGAGCGGAGTTTGCGTTCGATTACTCTCACCCCGGAACTCGCACCATGATCAATCGCCAACTGCTTCCGGCAATGTCCCTGCTCGTCGTCGCGACGATCACTCATCTGGCTGTCGGCTATCCCGAACCCAGCAAGTTTCCCGTCTCCTGGCAACTGGATTTTGACTACAAGCACCCGCAGCGCATCGTCGTTGAAGTGCCCGGTTCGTCGATCCCCAAGGCTTACTGGTACATGACCTACACCGTCACCAATAAGACCAAGGAAGAGCGTGAGTTTCTGCCCATGTTCACGCTGGTCACCAAGGACGGAAAAGTCATTCGTTCCGATCGCGGCGTTCCCAAGGCGGCATTCGACAAGATCAAGCAACGCACCGGCAACAAGCTGTTGGAACAAAACGTGAAGATCGCCGACACGCTTCGGGTCGGTGAGGACGAAGCCCGCGATGGCGTGGCGATCTGGGAAGAATCCACTGCCGAGATGGGCAGCTTCAGCGTGTTTGTTTCCGGGCTGTCGGGCGAATATGCCGCTCTGAACGGCTCGGACGGCAAACCCATGCTGAACGCAGAAGGCAAGCCCGTCATCCTCTTCAAAACCCTGCAACTGGATTACACCGTCTCCGGCGACGAAGTGTTTCCCGGGATCGACCCGATCGACAAAACACACATGCGTTGGGTGATGAGGTAGGCAAAATGGGGGCAGTTGTCGTACAAGACCGACCGCTCCTCCGTTTTCTGACCGCCGGTTGCCTGCTGGCGATCGTTGGGTGTACGGTCCGCGTGCCCCAGGGCTCGGCCTACCCAACCAAGCGCGACCAACAGTTTGAGCATCTATACCGATCGATGAAACCCGAAGAAGGTGTGACGTCGCGCGCCACCGTGTTACGCGAGTTGGGGCCAGCATTGCGGGTAAGCGATGATCAAAGTGTGATGATGTACGCATGGGAGTCGATCCCCTACGCCAAGGATTACCCGGACTGGCTCAATCTTGATCCGCCCGAGGGCCGTCCCGTCGGGTCCATGAGGCGGATTGTCATCTTTCAATTCGATCCCAATGGCGTCCTGATGGAGCAATCGCGGTATATCACGCCGCTGTCGAGTAAGGTCGATAGCAGCAAGTTATTCGAAGATGCGGCTGCCCATTCCAAGGTTCGCAGCAGCACGATTTCGACATCGGATCAATCGAATTAATGCAGCCGACTTTGGGAATCATCGCCGGGGAAGGGATATTCCCGTTCCTCGTCGCACGCGGCGCGCGTCGGGCGGGCCTGCGAGTCGTAGCGATTGCGCTGCGCGGGAGTGCCTGGCCAGCATTAAGGGAAGAAGTCGATGTCTATCATCCGGTCGGCGTCACGCGACTGGGCGACTGGGTCAGAGCACTGCGAAAACATGGTTGCACCGAGGCGATTCTGGTCGGACGCGTTCGCAAAGCCACGCTTTATTCCCGATGGGCGCTCTTGCAGTATCTGCCGGACCTGCGGACACTCAGCTTGTTTATCAAACTGGTGCGTCGCGACAAACGTGATCAGACGCTGTTGCAAAGTGTCGCCAATGAGCTGGCCAAAGAGGGTTTTGCGTTGAGTGATTCGACCAAATATTGCCCCGAACACCTCGCGTCGGCCGGCGTGATGACCCGGCGCGCGCCCAGCGAACAACAATGGACAGACATTCGCTACGGCTACTTGCTTTGTTCAACGATCAGTCAGATGCAGATCGGCCAATCCATCGCGATCGCCGACCAGAATGTGCTGGCGGTGGAGGCGCTCGAAGGCACCGATCGCATGATCGAGCGGGCCGGATCGTTGTGTCGCAAAGGGGGATGGACGCTGATCAAAGTGTCGAACACGCACGCCGACATGCGGATTGATGTGCCCAGCGTTGGGGTGACGACGATCGAAAAACTGCGGGACGCCGGGGCCGGATGTCTGGTGCTGACGCCAGGCAAGACGATCATTCTGGAAAAACCGAAGGTGCTGGAACTGGCCGACCGGTTGAAGATCGCGATCGTTGGCTATGACGGGGACGCAAGCCGCTAAGAAAGAGCGGTAATACGGTCGCTTGTACGGCGTAACGCGACGGCAGGTGTGGGCTTTGCTTCCAGTTGCAGGCCCAATGTCTCACACAATTGCGCGGGTCGCCAAGGGGACATCAATAGCCCATCAATGGTGCGATTGCGAAGTGCTTCGTAAACGCCTTCCATGTTGGCCGGATCGACCAGCATGACGCGCTTCAGATCGGGTCGGGCGAGGGTGGCGGTAGCCATGATGTCCAGCGAGGAAGTTTTGCCGGACGACTTTTCTGCCAGGATCACATCCACCTGTTTGTAGATGCGAAGTGCCGCCTCAACCGTCGACGCGTCCCCGGCGGCGATCAGATCCACCTGGCGACCGATAAGGTCCTTAACGGTGGCAAGAGTCGCTGCCGTCTCAAAGTAGAAGACGATCCGTCGTCTGCGTTCTGCCATAGTTCCCGACCGGTCCTTTCAGCCACATCATGCGATGCACCCGGCATCGCAGGTTTAAGCGTGGCTATACACTCGATATCGAGCGAAAACGGGGGTGGACTTGAAGCACATTGTGCTAATTTTCACAATTTCCGGCGCGACCCCGGTCGGATCGTAAGTTGTTTATTTTCAACATGTTGAGAATGGTGCGGCCGTCGCCAAAAGTGGGGTGCTGACTATCGATCCACCTCGCCCATGACGATATCGATTGACCCAACAATCGCGGGAATATCGGCAACCAGAACGCCCTCGACCAACTCGGGCAGAATGGCGAGATTAACGAAGCTGGGCCCGCGAATCTTTACGCGGTAGGGGATCGGCCCGGCCTGGCTTTCGATGTAAAAACCCAAATGCCCGCGCGGGTTTTCCGCTTCGACATATACCTCACCGGCGGGCACTTTCATGTTTCGCGGGATCTTGGCGCGATAGGCACCTTCGCTGGGCATCATTTGCAGACATTGGCGGATGATCCGGCACGACTGACGCATCTCTTCCATCCGCACCCAGTACCGGTCCCAGCAGTCGCCGAGGTGCCCGACTTCGCCTTTGCCGACAATGACATCGAAATCCAGTTCGGGATAGACGCTGTAGGCCCGGTCACGCCGCAGATCCATCTTCACGCCACTGGCGCGGATGCAGGGACCGGAAACCGCATACGCGATAGCCAGATCCTTGCTGATCACGCCCAGATTCGCGGTGCGTTTAACGAAAATATGGTTGAACGTCAGCAGCCGGTTGTATTCGTCGATCTTCGGCTCGAAATAATCCAAAAACTCTGTCACGTTCTCGGCAAACCGCTCGGGCATGTCCCACGTCACCCCGCCGATGTTGATGTAGCTGAGGGTGAGCCGTGCGCCGCAAAGTTGTTCAAATAAATCCAGGACATATTCCCGCTCGCGAAACGCGTATAAGAACGGCGTAAAAGCGCCCATGTCCAGTCCGTACGTCCCAAAACTGACCAGGTGCGACGCGATGCGGTTCAGCTCACACGCGATAACGCGAATAAACTCCGCCCGTCGCGGGACGCTGATGCCCGCCAGTTGCTCGACCGCCATCGACCACGCGAGGTTGTTGTTCATCGCTGACAGGTAGTCGAGACGATCGGTGTAGCCGATAAACTGGTTGTAGGGAAGATTTTCCGCGATTTTTTCCTTGCAGCGGTGCAGATACCCCAGATGCGGCGTCGCCGACAGGACCGATTCGCCATCGGTGCGCAGCTCAATCCGCAACACGCCGTGGGTCGAGGGGTGCTGCGGGCCCATGTTGACGATCATTTCTTCCGAATCGACATCGACCGGCGCTTCAATGCCGATCTCCCCCGACGCGTCTCCGCCGAGGATCGCCAAGGTTGAGTCAATACTGGTTTGATCTGCCACGCGAACATTCTAGGTGGGCGAACCTGATTCTCAAACATCCCACTGGCTGGGTCGATCGGGCAACACGAAAAGACTTGAAATGAGATTTCAGGCCCATTAAATAACATGATCCATAATTGATTTTGCGGTAATTGAGTCACTTGGATGAATTCGGGACAACACCATGCCCATAGAGCTTATTCCTGCCAAGGCCGAGCACCTTGAGCCACTGGCCAACATCTGCCATCTCGCTTTCAACTCCCTCCATGATCGGCATCGTGTCTCGCCGGACGTTCCGTCGATAGAAGTCGGTCGGCTAATCATCGGCGGCGTGCTGCATCGGCCGGACTATGTGGGCGTAGTCGCGGTCGAGGACGGGCGGATTGTGGGGTCCAACTTCCTGTGTCTGGCGGATCCGGTTTGCGGGATCGGGCCGATCACGGTCGATCCGACGGTTCAGTCGAACGGGGTCGGCAGGATGCTGATGAAGTGGGTGATCGATGAAGCCCGCAACCGACGCGGCAAGGATGCAAAGGTCCGGCTATTTCAGGAGGCGATCAACACCACGTCTTTGTCGCTCTATGCCAGCCTTGGTTTCAACTGGCGCGAGTCGGCGGCGATGATGTCGCCGAAACCAGCAGAAACCGAAGACCCTTCGGTCCGCCCGATGACCGTCGAGGACGTCGAGGCGGTCGATCGACTCTGTGTGACGCATCATGGCTTTTCACGCGCCAACGACATCAGGCAGTTGCTCGCGATGCAGTTCCCGGCGTTCGTGAAAGAGCGCCATGGGCGAATAGTCGCCTATCGCATCGCGACGCTCTTCGGACATGGGGCGGCAGAGACAATCGAAGATCTGCTGGCGATTGGCTCGCATGTCGCGCGGCTCTTGCCGCCGCCGGTTGCGGTGTCAATCGTGCCCCTCGGACAGGCCGAACTATTCCGAGCCGCGCTGGCGGCCGGATACCGAACGTTGAAAGTGCTGAATTATATGTCGCTGGACGACTGCGGGATGTTCCCCGGTCCGTGTATGCCGTCGATACAGAGCTGATGTAAGTCAACGACTACCAGAGACCATGATCCTCGCTCGCGAATTTTCCTGAAGTGAATCTTGTCAGCCTTACACTGGCGGGCCGTGGGTGTGGGAGGCGTCGGCGAGATCGATGTGCTGCGTGGGCAGGCGGATCGTGAAAACGGTTCCCTCATCGGGTTTGCTGGTCACGCTGATCGTGCCTTCATGCTCGGCGACGATCTTTCGCGCCACCGCCAGCCCCAGGCCGGTTCCGCGATTTCCTTTGGTGCTGTGAAAAATCTCAAACAAGTGGGGCATGATCGACGGCGCGATGCCCGGCCCGTTGTCAATCACCTCGATATACGTCGCCCGCTCCCCGACATCGTACCGGCAACTCACGCGGATCAGCCCCTCTTGTGCCTCGACGGCGTCGAGCGCGTTGGTCAACAGATTGACCACGACTTGATGGATGCCATCCGGGTCAATCGGGATCGCTGGCTGATCCGGCTCGACATCTGCGACCGCCATCACGCCTTTTTCGTTGGCCATCGGCGCGATCAGTTCGAGGCAATCGTCGATGATCTTGCGCGGGTTGACCATCTCCAGTCGCGGCGTGCGGGGGCGTGAATAGGCCAGCAGATTCATCGTCAGGTTGTATATTTTCTCCAGATTCTTATCGACGACGCGCCAACCTTTGCCGAGTTGGACCAGATCATTGCGTCGGATGCCCATTTCGACGACATCAGCTCCGCCGCGTAGGGCTTGGAGAATGTTCTTGATCGAGTGGGAGAGCGCCGCGGTGGTTTCCCCGATGGCGGCCATGCGTTCGGCTTCGAGGCCGGATTGGTAAAGCTTGGCGTTTTGGATCGCCAAACCCGCCTGCAGCCCGATGGCGGTCAGCAGCCGAAGTTGATCGGTGGAATAAGTGTAATTTCGGACACTGCTGTCGATGTAGATCACGCCGATCACCGCGTCGGTGGCGGTATTGTCGTCCATGCGATTTTCCAGCTTGCGGGCCTTGATTGGCACGCACAGCGCCGAGCGAATGCCCAGATTTTGCACGCTTTTGCCCTTACTGAATCGCGGATCGACCATCGCGTTGCTGCTGAGCACGCCTGAACCCGAATCGATGACATAGCGGATGATGGTTCGGCTGGCGTTGATCTTTTCGGGTGCCGGTTCTGAAGCGGAACCGGTTGTGTTGCCGTTGCGGGATCTTGCCGAACCTTGCCCCGTACCTGAACCGGCCGGGCTTTCGTCGCGCACGCGCACGACACGCGGGATGGGGTTCTGGTCGCGATCGAGCAACAACAGGATGCCTCGGTCGGCCTTGACGTGCTCGAAGACCAAATCCATGACGACTTCGAGAACCTGGTCGATATTAAAGCTGGAACCCAGCGCGGCACTGAGGCGATACAGGATCTTCAGATTCGCCATGGCGGCGGCGGCGGGTTCGGGGACCGCAAGTACCAGCGAGTCGTCGTTCGTCGGGAGCGTATTGATAATCGAGCTATCCATGCCCGATTCGGCGCCCATCAGTGCGACATTGCTATTGCTGCTTCGGCTGACGCCCGGTTGAATGCCGACGACGAGCAACGATCTGCCGACGCGGATCTGATCGCCAATCTTGAGCGTATGCGGGCGATCCGCTCGGCTGCCATTGACCCAGGTGCCGTTGGATGATCCCAAATCGCGCAAAATCCACTGTCCGTCATCCGTCGGACGCATCTCGGCGTGACGACGAGACGTGGTCTGGTCGGTCAAAGGCAGTTGGCGCGACTCTCGGCCGATCAGGGTGGGCTGATCGGGAAGCTCAAATCGGCGGCCTTTGTCTGGGCCTTGCAGCACAAGGAGGGTGATCACGAGAGGGAGTCTAACACAGGTCGGGACTGGGCACGAACCCGATTACAGCACACGACAATTTGGTCCAATTCCGTATCAACAAACGGTTGACGGACGGGTATAGTATTTGGACCCCGGCATTGCGCTGATGGGGCATTTCTTCAATTCATGGAGGTACATACCTTGCTTCGTCAATTAATTACAGCAGCAGCGATTGTGTTGGGCAGCGGTTTTGCCGTTGCGCAAGACAAGTCGATGGATTTCTCGAACGAGACCGACGTTAAAGCCTTTACGACGGCTGGCAAAGTCACGCTCGATCCTGCAAAGGGTCGGGGTGACAAAGGCAGTTCGCTGCAGATCGCACCCGGCGGGAAGGCAACGCTTAAGTTGCGCGATACCGATGGTGCGGGCAAAGTGAGTTTCTGGGTGTTTGACGACGGGACCGTCGCCGAGAAGCCCAAGGAGCGTCGCGGTGGGCCGCAGTGGGGGATTGTCGACAAGGATGGCAAACTGCTGGTCGCCGGCGTGTTGTATGCCCCGTACCTTGGTGGCGATACCGGCTATGCCGCGTCGGAATATGCGCCTGCAAAGCAGGAAGTCCCCTGGGGCAAAGTGACGCACCTGGGCCTGAAACGCTCGGCGGGTTGGCATCAATGGACGATGAACTTCGATCCTGACAAGGGATTGACGATGGCGTTTAACGGTAAGCCCGTGACCCGCTACGATTGGAACAAAAGCAACGTCGCCGGGTTCGCTGGCGTGGTGTTTTTGGGAGATACGGAAGCGGGCAAGTCTCAGACGCTTTGGGTCGATGATCTGACAGTCACGCTCGGCGGGCAAATGAACGTCGGCCCGGTTCCTCCGCCTCCGCCGCCTCCGGTGGTGCCAGCGGCCGACCCCAAGGTCGATTCGCCCGTGAAGTTGGTTGAAGCCGTGATGGCACAACACCCGCGCCTCGTCTTTGGTCCCAACGACATCCCGCGCCTGCGCGAATTTTCCAAGAGCGAACAAGCCAAGCCCTTCATGGCGCTATTCAATGCCTATGCACAGGCGAGCAAACCTCCAGAAAAAGCGGGCTTTCTCACCGACGCAACCGACGGTCAACGTCAGGGCTACTGGCGCATGCCGACCGTTGCACTGAACTATGTACTGACCGGCGACAAGGGTTCGTTTGATAACGCCGTCGGGTTCATGAAACTTCTGCTCAACGAAAAGAACTGGGAAACCGGCGAAGAGCTGAACAGCGGTATGAGTGCCGCCAACATCATGGTCGGGGCGGCGTTGACCTATGACTGGCTTTACAACGATCTCGATCCCGAGTTCCGCGAACAGTTCCGTCAAAAGTTGCTTCTCCACGCCCGCGCCATGTACCACGGCGGGCACCTGAAGAAGAACCCCGGCACGCATTACTGGCAAAACGATCCAGCCAATAACCATCGCTGGCACCGCAATGCGGGCATGGTGCTCTCGGTTCTCGCCTCGTATACCGGCGCGCCGGAAGAACAGTGGCTGTTGAATAAGACCAAGGAAGAGCTGGAATATATCGCCAAGTGGTTGCCGGAAGACGGCACATGCCATGAAGGTCCGACCTACGCGATTTTTGGCAACTCGTACCTCGTGATCGCGATGGACGCCGCTGATCGCTGCTATGGAACGCAGTTCTTGCAGCAGCCGTTCTTTAAGAACGCGGGCAAGTTCCTTACGCAGTCGCTTGTTCCGGACAAGCAGAACTTCTTCCACTTCGGCGATGCCGGTGGCGGGGGCTTGTCTTCTTATTCCTATTTCCTCTACCGCACCGCTGGCATTCACAAACAGCCGGATGTGTACTCGGTTCTCAATGAAGCCGTTCAAGCCAATGGCAAGAACTTCAACGTCACCGCCTGGATGCCCCTGATCTGGTACGACCCGACGGTCCTGGATGGCAAGCCGGTTGAACTGCCCAAGCGGGCGTTCTTTGATGATATCGGCGTCGCGCTGATTCGTGACGGCTGGACCAAGCAAAGCACCGCAGCGATGTTCAAATCCGGCCCGTTTGGTGGGTATGAACTCAATAAGTTCCGCAACGAAGATGGTGCCTATATCAACGTCGCTCACGACGATCCGGATGCCAATTCGTTCATCCTCTATAAGAACGGGGAATTCCTCGCTGAGACTGACCGGTACTCTCAAGACAAGAAATCGTCGCACTTCAATACGATTCTGGTCAACGGAATGGGTCAGATGGCCAAAGGCCGTCCCGAAGGCGGGCATTGGACCCAGCCGGCGGCGGGCAACACCGATATGACCAAGATGGCGTATGTCACCGCTTACAAAGAAGCGGGCGATGTCGTCATCGTCGAAGGCGAAGCCTCCGGTTCGTACCTCGCGTACACCGACAAAAAGACCGGTTCGCAGCGGCCTGATCTGGAAGCGTTCCGACGCACCTTTATCTGGGTCGAAGGCAAGTATGTGCTGGTCCTTGACGACATTCGCTCGTCGAAGGAAGCCAAGATCACCTGGCTGATGCAAGGCCCGAAGCTGCAGGCGGTCGATGAAGAAAAGGGAACGTACACGTTGAGTCGTGAAAACGACAACTGCCCGTTCCATGTCGTCAGTGAAGAGCCGATGACGCCGGAAATCGTGGTCTCCGCAGCCGACCATCGGAGTGCGCCGCTGGGCTGGCAGCAACTGCAATTGAGCGGCACGGTCAAGGCGGTTCGGCTATCCAGTGTCTACGACCTCTGGAACGTCGGCGACGTCAAGGTCGAGATGAAAGCCGATGGCGCTGGCAGTGCGACCGTGACCGTCACCGGCAAAGGGATCAACGACACGTGGAAGTGGCAAAGTGCCAAGAATGTGAATACCGCGTCCGTGATCTCCGGCAGTCGGGATGGCAAAGTGATCGCCGAGATCACCGAAGCCGATACGACGCCGCACGCGAAGTAAGAACAGCTACGGACAATCTGACACCCAACAACGCCGCACGCGATCACTGATCGTGTGCGGTGTTTTTGTTGGTGGGGCAAATCTCGCCGCTTGACGCGGCGATGCAAAGAATTCAATACGCCACTGAGATCACAGAGGGCACAGAGAGCATCTACTTACCGAATTGCTCTCTGTGTCCTCGGTGTTCTCTGTGGCAAATTAGTCTTCAGTGTTCGCAGGGGTCAGGTCAATCATGAATCGCTATGCCGATTGTCGACCCAACCTACGGGCCACAGTGCGGCTGCTGAGGAATGTCCTTACTCGCGTACTGCGAGCCCGGCACGACCAAGCTCGATCAGACTGTGATCCGCCAAAGACTGCACGATCAATGGGATGAGCGGCACGAGCAGGCGTTCGAGTTCGGTGTTCGTGATGTTGCCCGTCGAGATAAGCAGAAGCTTCTGTGGTTGCCCGCGAAGTGTGTGGGAGTCTACGAAGTCCGCATCCTTTGTGACAACCACGCGTGACTCTTCATCAGCCAGTGCGATAATCTGTGGGTCGGTGGTTCGATTGCCGTCAGGAAGGTCGAGCGTGTGAATCGCGTCGAAGCCAGCGGCTCGGAACCACTCGACCGCTCGGCGGGGGAGGTGCGCGTCGATCAGAAATTTCACGTTGTCACCGTCTGAAGCCGGCGCGTACCCGCCATCCGCGCTGCAAATGCCAACGCGGCGAGAAGGTCATCGCGATCAAGATCGGCATAGTCGGCCAGAATCTGCTCAAACGTCATTCCCGCGCTGAGCAGTTCCAGCAGCATTTCGACCGGGTATCGCAGTCCTCGTACACACGGCTTGCCGTGACAGACCGCCGGATCGATCGTGATTCGTGACAGCAGTTTGTCCATGTCGAAAGTATACCACCGATACCCGTCGCCGCGCAGAAGAATGCGGACCTCTGGTGCCAGACGAATGGAAGCGGGTCGTGTGGATGCCAATCCCGCCACCCCGCGAGGCGGCGTCGGGATTGGCATCCCGACCAACCTGCTATGCCAAGCAACAAGAAACCGGACTTGCCGACAAATCGGCAAGTCCGGTTTGAATAACTAAAGGATCCACGAACCACGTATCACACCGTCACCGGCTGCGGAGCGATCTCGGCGGCGGTGGGTTTGGTGTCGGCTTTGGCACCTTTGCCGTAGGTACGCGGCCGCGGCTGGACCAGGCTGACATCGACCGGCGAATAGCTGATCTGCACCTGCTTGGCGGAAATGTCCCAACTCGCGATCGTCGTCTTGAGGAAATCCTTGTCGTTTCGATCCGGGAAATCGGGCTTGTAATGCGCGCCGCGGCTCTCATTACGCTCCAGAGCGCCACGGGCGATTGCCTCGGCGTTGATCAGCATGTCCTTGAGTGCACGGGCGAACGACAGGTTCTGATTCGTGTACATGCCCGTGTCGCTCAGCTTCAGCTTGCCGTAACGCTCGTGCCAGTTGGCAAACTGATCGACCAGCATCTGCAACTTGTCGTTGTAGCGAACGACGGTGCAGTGATCGGTCATCCACTTGCCCAATTCCTGCCAGATGACGTACGGGTTCTCGGTGCCCGACGACTTGATCAGGGCGTCCTGCTTGGCGGTTTCCTGTTGGACGACCGCATCGTAAACGCTCGCGGGCACATCGGCGGCGGCGATCGGTTCGACTTCGGCGATGTAGTTCCTGATGCTCATCCCGCCGAACAAGCCTTCGAAGATGCAGCTCAGCAATGAGTTGGCACCCAATCGGTTCGCACCGTGGAATTGGAACGAACACTCGCCCATGGCGTAAAGCCCGGGGATGTTGGTCATAAAGTTCTTGTGATGGCCGAGTTCCAACCCGCCGGGGCTGGTTTTCTTGGCTTCATACCCGCACCACAGGCCGCCCATTGCGTAGTGGACGGCAGGGAAAATCTTCATCGGCTCTTCGAGCGGATCGGCACCGACGAACTTCTCGTAGATCTCCAAAATGCCTTCGAGTTTGCCCAGCACCTTTTCTCGGCCAATCTCTTTGACCTTGTCGCGCAGGTCCAGATAGACCATGTTGCCACCACCCACGCCGTAGCCTTCCAGACAGATCTGGAAGATTTCTCGGGTGGCGATGTCGCGGGGGACGATGTTGCCGTATTTGGGATATTTGCGTTCGAGGAAGTAATCGCGTTCGTCTTCGGGGATGCTGTTGGGCGGACGAGGGTCCTGCTTCTTTTTCGGTACCCAGACGCGTCCGCCTTCGCCGCGAGCGGATTCAGAGATCAGGCGGCATTTGTCCTCGCCGGGGATGGCGGTGGGGTGAACCTGGATCATCTCAGGGTTGCCCAGTTTCGCCCCGGCCTGGAAGCATCGGGATACCGCGCCGCCGGTGCAGATGACCGACAGGGTGGATTTACCGAAGATCAGTCCGTTCCCGCCGGTCGCCATGACGACGGCGTCGGCGCGGAAGGCTTTGATCTGCATGGTTCGCATGTCTTGTGCGACGATGCCGACGCAGATGCCTTCGTGCATGACCGGCCAGAGAAACTCCCAAAACTCAAACTTGTTGACCTTGCCTTCGGCTTCGTAGCGTCGGGTCTGCTCATCGAGCGCATAAAGCAATTGCTGGCCAGTGGTTGCGCCGGCGAAGAAGGTGCGTTTGAATAGCGATCCGCCAAACAGGCGCAGATCACGCTGGCCTTCTGGGGTGCGGTTAAAGGGCACGCCCATGCGATCGAGCAGGTCGATGACGCGCGGCGCCCAGTTGGCCATTTCCAGCACGGGGGGTTGGTCCGCCAGAAAGTCGCCGCCGAGGACGGTTTCGTCAAAGTGAACCCACTCGCTGAAGCCCTGTTGTCGGGCGATTTCGTTGGTGGCGTTGATCCCGCCCTGGGCACAGACGCTGTGGGAGCGTTTGACCGGGACCATTGAGAACAGATCGACTTCCACACCCAGTTCTGCGAGTTTCACTGAACACGCGAGCCCTGCCAATCCGCCCCCGACGACAATCACACGCTTTTTAGCTGCCATGGTTCAAAATCCTTGCACTTAATATTGTTCGCGACCCAAACGGGGTCGGCAAACGTTTCATGCGTTTCAAAATCCGTATCCGTTCGCACTTTCCTAGTGCGCAATCGCGGTTCGTACCGACTCGTGGTTGTTGTAAATAAACGTCGCGGCGATCGCGAGAAATCCGCAAGCGGTCGTGAAGAAGAACAATCCCAGGCACAACAAGCCCCATCGAGCCTGTGCCTGCTTGCTGACTGTCAGACCCCAGGCGACACCCGCACCCCAGAACCCGTTGGCCAGGTGGAACGTCCCGGCGATCACGCCCAGCGGATAGACGAGTAGGGCAACAATCCAGTGAATCTGGATATGTCGCACCGTTGAGCCAAAGGCGTCATTGTGCGGCTTGAAGGCCAGTGCGTCGCCGAACCAGCCAAACATCCCGCCTACGTGGAAGAATATAAAGCCCACCAACGCCAC
>JBGSMH010000149.1:0-3616 GCA_041740275.1 Phycisphaerae bacterium | reverse complement strand
ACGTCGCCCCGCTGGAAATACGCTTGCAAGCACCTGGCCGAAGAACTCGGGAAGCGCTACAACGGCAATCCCGATATCGCCTTCATTGAGGTCGGAACGATCGGCGACTGGGGCGAGCAGATTTCAAACTACGCCCCGACCAATCAAATGCTCGACCAGATGCCCTGGCGCGAACACCTCTCATGGTACAAAGACACCTTCCCCAACACGCCCCTGATGAGCGTCTGCGGCGGGCAGCACTTCATGAAATACGAGTGGGCCGACGAAAACGGCTTCGGACGTCGTACCGACGGTTTCTGCGCTCCCCCGGTCAAGGAAGATAATACCAACGGCACCTATCAGGACGCACAGATCATTCGCGCATCGTTCGACAAGCGTCTGCCTTCGTTTGTTGAGTTTCCACCCGGCACCGACCCGCTTCACGCTGGCCGAAAGTTCTGGTGGGGCACCTTCTGGAAGGGCATGCTCGATTACGGCAAGCCCACCTACATTGGCTACAACTTTGGCGGCGGGCTCGCCAATGAGATGTACCAGAACTATCCCTACCGCCTCATCGAAGCGGGCAATCGCAGCGGTTATCACCTCGTCATCGAACAGATCACCATGGCACCCGACTTCCTGACCACTGGAACGGGAGAGATCGGCGTACGTTTCCGCAATGATGGGTGTCGATATCCTGATTACCCGATCCATGTCGCATTCGCGATGCTGGACCCCACCGGCCGAGTCATCGAGACGGTCTGGGCGGACGCGATCAACCTCAAGGACGAAGCCCACCCCTGGGCGACCTACGAGAAACTCGATAACCATCGCGGCCGGTTCGTGTTGCCTGTGCCCAAGGTCTACGCCGCGACGCAACCGGTGACATTCAAGGCCCCGCCCGCAGACGCCCGCATCGCGATCGGCCTGTTCACGGATCGCAAGCTCGCCAGTCCCAACATTCGACTCGGCATCGAGGGTCGTCTTCCCAGCGGCTGGTACGCATTCGATCAATACCCTGCGACGCCTCAAGCGGATCTTCATCCTTCGCTGCACGACCAGGCGTTGGAGAAGCGCGTGACCGTCTCGGCGACCGCATCGGGGTCACCTTCTGCTATCACCGACGGCGACGCCACCACGGACTGGACAAGCCCCGCATCGCCGGGTCAGTGGGTCAGCCTTGACCTGGGTCGCAGCACCCGCTTCAGTGCGATCATGCTCGACTGGAAAGCCCCGCATCCCGATACCTACACGCTGGAGATTTCCGAGAACGGGGCGGCCTGGACGCAGCTTAGTCAGACCGCCAACGCCAAAGGCGGGATCGACTACATCAACGTCGCCCCGACCACCGCGCGGTACATCCGATTGGGCACGCAAGACCCGGCAGGACTGGGGCTATACCAGATCGAAGTCCTTGGCAGCACCGCCGCCGCCAGACCCCCGCGTAGACGCGGATAGATTTGAATCAAAACGGTATTGGTTTCATTGCCAACCGGACAAAGCCTGAAATGGGTAATTTGTATCGCATTGCGGTCAAGGGTCTTCCATGACAGGCAGGATTGGCTATATTTGAATCAGGTCGATGAAAACAGTCCCCCAAAGATCCGGAGTTGCCGAACCGATTCGCAACGAGGCACCGCGTGCCAAGGCGTTGCGGGTGCTGCGACAGTGGGTCTACGACGGAGAACTGGCGGCGGGGGAGGCGATCCCCTCGGAGCGCGAACTGGCAAAACGGTTGGACGTCGCCTTGGCGACGGTGCAACGGGCACTGCGGGTGCTCGAGAGCGAAGGCGTCATCACCAAGCATGAAGGCCGAACCCGTACCGTTCGCGCCAACGCCGCCAATCAAAGCGGATTGCTTTCAGATACGGTGCTTTTGCTGGCAGAGTCTGCCGAACTCAAGCCACTGCTCGACAGTCAACCCTATGGGTGGGCCGGATACGTCGCGCGGGGCGCGTTTTCTGAACTCAGCGACGGTGCCGCTCACACGATGGTCCTCGGAAGCCGAGCCCTAACGCCGGCCGCGCTCGAACGCCTGCTGCACGGCAAGCCGCTGGGCGTCATCATTCCGGATATGATTGACATGATGTTGGACGTCGCGGCCTCCGCTCGACTGGCGGCGGATGAGGGCGTACAGTGTGTCATCTATGGCGATGAGCCCGGATATGAATTTTTCGATCGCGTCGCACCCGATCACGAGACCGGCAGCTATGAACTGGCGCGATGGCTCATGCAGCGGGGGCGTCGCAAGATTGTCACGTTCTGGCAGCGACCATTGAATTCATCCTGGGCTCACTCACGTTACGCCGGCTACGCCCGCGCGATGCGCGAGGCGGGTCTCGAACCGCGCCCGCCGATCATCGCGCCGATGCCGATCATGGACGACCTCAGCGAAGATCAGGCGAGGGTCATCCGAATCCAGTCGGTCGCCGGTTCCCTCGTGGCAAGTTTTATTCCCACCCCGCAGATCGACGCGATCATGGTCGTTTCTGACGGCGAAGTTGCTGCGGTGCAGGGGGCGTTGACGATGCTGGGCAAGGCACCCAACCGAGAGGTCGAGGTCGTCGGTTACGACAATTACTGGGAACAGTCGTCGTCCCGGAATTGGCAGACCGCAGGCCCGACCGCAACCGTCGACAAGGACAACGTCAACACCGGCCGCGAACTCGTTCGCCTCCTCTTCCAACGCATCAACAACGAACTGCCCCCCGAACCGCAACTCCGCCTGATCAAACCAAAGCTTCGCGTGCTGGCGTAATCCGAACCTGACGAAATCCATTGGCGCGGATGTACTTGGATCGATTCACCACGTCGGGGCTGCGACTTGACGCGACACAAAAACCGGCTATATTTATGTCCAGTTCAGGTTCGGACTAGCAACTTTCGTTACCGGAATGTAGTCATGCTGGAAACACTCAAGGCCATGATTCTGGACTTCCAGGAGAGCCCGTTGGAAGCAAGTGTGCCGCGACGAATCGCGCTCAAAGCCGTCCCCGGCAAGGCGTCAGTGTGCATCGGCGTCCGCCGTTGCGGTAAATCGACCTACATGTTCCAGATCATGCAACGGCTGTTGGACCGAGGGGTTCGGCGTCAGAATATCCTCTACCTGAACTTCTTCGACGACCGTTTACATGGTCTGCAGCAGGCAGGCATCGGCCTGGTTGCTGAGGCGTACTATGCCCTGTTCCCAGAGAAGAAGGGAACCGAGGTGGTCTACTGCTTTTTTGACGAAATCCAATCCTACGCCGGGTGGGAACCGTTCGTGGACCGTCTTATGCGCACCGAGAAGTGCGAGGTTTACCTTACCGGATCCTCGGCGCGCATGCTGTCCAAAGAGATCGCTACGCAGATGCGGGGTCGGGCCTTGTCCTGGGAGATGTTCCCCTTTTCGTTCCGGGAGTTTCTGGATTACAAGGGAATCGACAGCGCCGGCGCGTTCTCAACCAGGCGGCGGCTGCTGGTCCAAAAGGCGTTCGGCGAATACTGGGAGGCCGGGGTGGTAGTCGGCATGCAATCGGGAAGCAGTGCGGGGAGCTGAGATCGGCGCGGAATTGAGAAGCACGTTATTCGGTTTTGTCCGGGTTTGATTTGCCAAAAGCGATCGGGCGTGGACAAGCCGGGGATGTTGAACGTGCAT
>JBGSMH010000148.1:0-6298 GCA_041740275.1 Phycisphaerae bacterium | reverse complement strand
ATGCACGTTCAACATCCCCGGCTTGTCCACGCCCGATCGCTTTTGGCAAATCAAACCCGGACAAAACCGAATAACGTGCTTCTCAATTCCGCGCCGATCTCAGCTCCCCGCACTGCTTCCCGATTGCATGCCGACTACCACGCCCAACGCTGGCCTATCGGCGCACTCGGCATAGAGTCCTATTCGGTATCCTGCTATGGCAACACCTGAAGGATTCAATGTTCGCGCACTTCAAGGACTGCGGGCGCATTTCAATCAGCCTTCGGGTCCGAGCCGACCGGGAGCAGACTGGATGATCTCGCTTGCGAACTCCGCTGGCGAACGGAAAATCATTGTGCGAACGTACGGAGACGACATTGGCCAACTGTCACCGGAGCAAGAAGCACAGCTCGCCGTTGAATACGTTGGACATCTCATCCAAAGTGGCTGGTCGCCGGATCAGTACGGCGGCGAGCCAGGCGAATTGGTTGTTCCTATGGGCTTCGGCGGTTTGCAGAGCGCCGTAGCGCCACAGCAGCGGGATAACCAGACGCTGCAGCGGACCGAGTCCGCGAATAAGCGTTCTTGGTTCCAAAGGTTATTTGGGCGAGGCCCCGGCCGCTGAACGTCGGTCCGTTATCCAGCACATGCCCTTCAACTTCTCTGGCATCTTCGCAACGACTAGCGACGACCCTCACGCGCTGCTGAAGACGTTTCGGGCACGATTTGGCGGACTAGCTCGATCGATCGAATCTCCATTTTCCGGTTTTGGGGTTTCTCACGTCGGAAGGGCAATTTCACTGTTTCCCGACGATCCCGATGGCGGCCCAGATCCGGACGCTGAAGCTCTGGCAATAGAGCTTGTCGAATTCAGCGCAACGTGCCCGAATGCGACATTCGTATTTCTCTACGCCGAGTGCTTTGGTGGAACATGCGAGTACGCAGGGTTCGCATTCCGCGCCGGTCGGCGCATCCACGACGAGCCCTTCCGGGATGTCGCAGGAGACACTGGGCCGTTGAAGCGGCTTGTCAGCTGCTTGGGCATCGAACTTGACGGCCACGGATACTTCGAACCGCTTTCACGAGATTTCTTCTCCCAGACGACGCCGTACCGCGGATCAAAAAGTGAAACTTTCATTCCGTCGGAACGGGCTCGTAAGTTGGGTGAGAAGCTTGCGAACGCATGGGCACCCGCGGCCGGTCCGCCACCAAAGCGGTCACTTTGGAGACGTCTCTTCGGTGGCGGTTCGGCGGCCGGATGAAAAACGCGCTGCAACGGACCGGGCGGGCGGAACGGTCGGTATGATCCCGACGCGGCTCGTTACGCTCTATGTCCGACGACGCCGTCCCATCAGCAGTGCGCCAATACCCAACAGTGCGGCAGCGGTGGGTTCGGGGACGACCGCGGTCACTGACAGGTCGTCGACCGCCGAGTATGAGCCGTTGTTTCCGGTCGTCCTTTGCTGCCAGCGAAGCCAGATCACTTCATTCGGCAGCAGATTCAGCCCGGTGATCGAGAAACCGACTGCACCCCGGTTTGCGGGGAGGTTGCCATCGAGCGTGCCGCTGCTTGTTGTCTGCGGGGCGTCGAATTTGCCCGCCGCGACGGCGGTCCAAGTGCCGGTGCCGATGTCCGTGGCTCCCACTTGGTAGCTAAAGTCCAGTCCCACCGAGCCCGCTGTCTGAGCCGCGTTGTCGCGCCACTGCTCACCCGTATAGGCGATGTTCAACTGCACGATCGGTGACGCGTTTGTGTTCTGAAGTACCAGGGCAATGTTGGCAGTGGTGTTTCTCTTAAGGGGCGCTAGCGCTCGATCTGAATTTCCAGTTGCGCCGAAGCTGCCGACGGCCGTCGTGCTCGCTGCGAGCATCGTATTGTCCGAGCCATTCCCAACACCGTACGCCGGCGCCAATGGCTGGCTACCTCCGCCGTACCAGCCAGTGAGTGTCGAGTCATTCGTCCAAGTCGGTGCGCCAGCCCCATTCGCATCCACGTTTGGAGTGCTCTGGAGCGTGTCAAAATCCTGCGTATAGGTCGTAGTCAGCAATACCGCGGCTTGTGAAATCAGGGCGGTGCCCGAAATCGTCAGGCCGGTGATGAGTCGTGTATGCTTCAGCATGTCTCGTGTCCTCCGTAAGGGTTTTCCTCTGCACTATTTCCGATCCTTAGAATGACATCGCCTCAGCATTAGAGCCATGCGTTTTGGCGCATAAAGTTTGTTGATTTGCGGCAAACGGGGGTATAGTCAGGTATGGACCGCGACTTGGAGCCGAATATTGAGCAAGCGGATGGGTCTTGGCCGCAAGTGGGGGTACGGCTGTCGTACGACATGGCGGCAGGGCATGCGGAACTCGCCGGCGTAGTGCGGTATGCCGCCCACTACGGGCCTTGGACGATCATGACCCATCCGAGGGGCGGATTTACGCCGCTACAGTTGGATCGCCCGTTCACCGGATCAGGCATGATTGTCCATATCTCCCCACCCGATGGGCAAAAATACCGACAAACCCCATTTCCAGTGGTCAATGTCGGTTCACTCGTACCCGATACCGGTTTGCCCAGCGTACTACCGGACAACCACGCCATCGGAAGGATGGCTGCCGAGTACCTGATGGATCGCGGTTTTGATCAGATCGGTTTCTGTGGATTCGTTGGACACGGGTATTCAGACACTCGTTGCGCGGGTGTCACACAGACGGTGAACGCGCATGCGCGCGGGCTGTTTGTGTATCCTCAAGTCGAAAGACACCTGCCCGAACAAGGCGGCCCGGTATTCGCGGCGGCGGAAAGCGCCAACATGATCGCCTGGTTGCAGTCGCTGCCCCGACCTGTCGGAGTCGTCTGTGCCAATGACATGCGTGCCAGTCAGTTGCTCGCGGTGTGCAGGCGCGTCGGGATAGCGGTGCCCGAGGAGGTCGCGATTGTTGGGGTGGATAACGATGTGCTGCTCTGCGAGACCCTTCTTCCCCCGCTGAGCAGCGTGGCGATCCCGTTTGAACAACTCGGCTACGAGGCCGCGGCGCTGCTGGATCGGATGATGAAAGGCAAACCGGCACCGAACGCGCCGATCCTGATTCCGCCGACGGGCGTCGTGACCCGGACGAGCAGCGATATCCTGGCGATCCGCGATGCCGACATCGCCCAGGCGCTTCGGTACATCCGTGAGAATGCATCGCACGACGTGTCGATCGCCCAGGTTCTCGAGGCCGTGCCCATGAGTCGGCGTAATTTTGAGAGGCGATTCAAGGAGGTCGTTCGGCGGACGCCGCAGGACGAGATCACGCGGGTAAAGGTTGAACTGGCGAAGCATCTGCTGTCGCAGTCGGACCTGTCGATGTCGCAGGTGGCTGCCCGATGCGGGCTCGCCAGCGGCGAGCGGCTGAGCGTCGTTTTCCGCCGAAAAACCGGCCTGACGCCCTCCTCGTACCGCAACCAGTTTCGCCAGCGATGAGGTGTCTCTGCCGACGGTTCGCTTGCCACGAACCACGCATCCCCACCCAGCCCGAAGCCCCAAGCCCCCCTGGGCAGCCAACTTGATGATATTTCGTGCGGATCGTACAAATGTGATATGTCGACCCCGCCGTTGCCGCCGCCTGATCCGTTCATGCAAAGTGCCGAGCCGCTGCTTTGGCTGGGCTTCGGCGGGAAGAGTTGCGGCGGAGCACCGAACACTATTGCCGTGTCTGCGGTCTTCTCAGAGATTACAGCGTATAATCGGTCGATCAGGTCGCCTATCCCGAGGAAAGCGTTCGCCTGCTGCCGCGTGGCCAGGTCGGGGCGTTCAACAACATGATGCGGGAATTTGCCGCCAAGCTCTGTCTCGCGGCGGCTGAGCTCCAACAGCACCACGCATTGCTCCGCGAGTCGGCCCGTACCCGGCTCGGATCCCTTTTCGATCCGACTGACTTCCCCGACGATCTTGAGCTCGAATTTCATGTCGATTGGGAATTCGTCTCGGTCGAGGTACCCAGCTACCTTCGCGAGTTGAACGAGTCTCTTTACAGGAAGGAACGCGAGCGCGTCGACAAGCGCTTTGAGGTCGCAGCGAAGCTGATTGAAGAATCACTAACTTCGCGGGCCGAAGAACTAATCCCCCCGACGGCTATGGTTAACTCAGGTGCAGGCATCTTGCTCACCCCGGTACCGGCATTTTGCGGTTCTTCCTCAACTTTGATGAAGGTGCCCCGTTTCATGGACGAACACCTCGACTTTTCACTGAAAAATGCGGTTCTTTTATCTGTCACCGCCCCATTTCATCAAATGTGCGGAAGAACCCATTTTGCGTGCCCATCCCCAACGAACAAGCGATATTGCAGTTGATGGGCTATAAGTCCTGATTTGAAAAGGGTTTAGCCCAAGAAAGCGTAGTCAAGGAACATCTTCCATCTTCTTCAGAAGATTCGACGTCTTCCTTAATTGCGTTTTCAGCGTTCTTCCCAGCGGCAGGCTGCTATCCATTCAGCCCACGGCACAGCAATTTCCGACTGCTCCATGACTAGGGTCGTCGCCTTTGCCTGCTTGGTCGGCGGGTAGCCGTACTACCGTGAATGCGATCAACGATCACCCGCGCAAATGCCCGCACGTCGTCGCCGACCGTCGCGTCGATGGTCACGCTGTACTTGACCGATCAAAGCAGATTCTGTGTGATCTGCTTCTGCGTCGGCGTCATTCCGCCCGCGTGTCCAGATATCGAATTCAGCAGTTTTCGCCGCGTCTCTACCGCGAGGTTCTTCAGTGAGGTTCTTCAGCGGCATTGCCTTCACGTCAGCCATGGTCTCAATCGAAAAGATGAATTCGGTCTCTTGAACCCCCCGCTGCCCGCGAAGATACCCCCGCGCCTCCCTGAGACGATCTGCCCGATCCCGTGGTCGACATCTATTGGCTCTTACGTCACTCAATGATCTTCTACGTCAGCACCGACTGTAAGGCCTGACAATTGGCAACGTCGTCGCGAATCTTGATCACCGTTTCATTAGGCACGCTAGCACAAGTGCTTGCCACAATACCGCTTTGCCCAGCCGGTACTTCCACCTTCCTACTTCAGCACAAGCTCGTGCACTCGACTCTACGAAGGTCGCGGCCGGACGACCTCTGCAAGGGCGCTGAGAGCCTGTTGTCCCTCGTACCACTGGCGCTTTAGCGTCTCATGGTATAGCTCTTCGCCAAGCAAGTGGTCGTACTTGGCCGGGCTGGGACCCCGGAGTTGCTCGATAATGTCACCCTGGACCGGCGGTTCCCGGAGTAATTCACCTATATTTCGTTCAAGCGTCTGGCGCGACTGATCGACGATGACCGCAACTCGAGTGTCCCGACATTCGCAACCGCGTGCGCTAAGAATGGCACGAACACTGTCCGTCAATCTTGACCCCGACCAAAGAAAAATCGCTGTCTCGTTCTTGTCGAGCTGGACTGTGCGTCGCTCTGCGGCAGCTGATGCCGACGCCGTATTTCGCGCCGCGGCCAATAGATCTGAAGATGTCTGGTCCAGGTAGGGGTAGATCTGACCAGCAGCAAGAACCTGCCGCATTTCTTCGGCAACACGCGGGTGAAGAACGCCACTCGCGCCAACAAAGGGTGCTCGCTTCGCGCCGGGCGCGGGTATGACGTACACGATACTCTGCAACAGGTCGACATCGACGACCTTCCACCGACGGCCTGCGAGGATCATGTGTTGACCAATTTCTGGCGCATCATCGATAGACCCGATTCGCTGCCCGGCGTGTTCGACAGCGAGACTATCGGACGATTTGAAGGCAGCGTAAAATCCTTTGTCCTTGCGGATATCTTCACCCGCCAAGCCAAGGATCAGTTCGCCTTGTGAAGTTTGCTCGATGACGTCCTGCTTGCCCATTTGTCGAAGGAGACTTGTAAAAACCGCCGGCTCAACGTCGCGGAACACACCACGCTGGCACAGTATCTGGTATGCCGCCACCACTGTAGTTCCGCCGGATTGGCAAATGAGACTGATAATCTGCTGCGTGAGTGTGCTGAGGTCGAATGTAGACGGTTCGGCAGGCTCCACCCAACCTTCGAGCATAAGGTTAGTGACGGCAATACTCTGAATCAGAGGCAGGTGAAGACGCTCGATCAATGTGCTGGTTGCCTTGATCGGCGGGCACTCGATATATACGCGCAAGACCCGTGAAGAACCGGCGCGTCGGCCACTTCGCCCGACTCGTTGCGTCAGCCCGGCAACCGAATGTGGCGGGCCGATCTGGCCAACCATGTACACGCTGCCGATATCGATTCCCATCTCTAGCGTGCTGGAGCAAAAAGTCGTCGCGGGAGTTCCATTCCGCGACGCCTGCTTCATCACTT
>JBGSMH010000147.1:0-2154 GCA_041740275.1 Phycisphaerae bacterium | reverse complement strand
GCATCGCCGGTCGCATCAGCCAGAATGGGAGCGATTCGGTCGCCAGCGCCGAAAGCGCCGGGGGCGTAACATGCTTTGCCGAGACCCAACCTGTGCCTGAACCCGATTCGATCCCCCACGGATAAGCCCGGCCATCCACGTTGATGCGGGGGTCGATCGCGTAATAGCTGTTGGTCATTTGAGAACTGGTAAATGTGACGCCATCGATTGATCGAATTTTCCAATCAGCGTGACCGGTGCTGAGGGTCTTTCCGGCATTCCCTTCGGCATACGCAATAAAGGCTGGCCGGACCGATTGTTGCGCCTCGGCGGGTGGGGTCGGGCCAAATGCACTGATCCACCAGGTGATGGCAACAAGCGTGTGCTTGCCCGTGAAATCAAAGTCATAGGTGTCATACATCCAATGTCTTAAGTCGCCGCGCTCCGGGCCGCGACCCAGGCACTTGCCATCGAGAAACAGGATGTATCGCTGATCCGCCGACACGTGCAGACGCACCTTGCCTTGATGGTTCAGATCCAGTTTATAGGCAAACAAATGAGTGCTATCCGTATCGTATTGATCCGGCCCGATCCATTTCGCATCCCACGCGGCTCGCATGTGACTGTAAACCAAGTGAGCGGGATCGAATGGGTCGGCAGCAAGCGGTTGATGGGTTCGCATGACCCAAAGCTATCACAAGCAGACGTTGTATCAAGCATGTGTCGCTTGAACCGAACTGGCATGCCTGAGTGCGGCGATCAACGTGTCCGAGGCACTGTTTTTCGTGCAATATGCGGCCGCACCCGCATCACGCATCGCAGTGGCCATGTCCTCGCGCTCGTGCATAGACAATCCGATGACCCGGGTGGCGGGCAGTTCGCGTGTGATGATTTGCGTGACTTGAATGCCGTTCAGTTTGGGCATGCTGACATCGACGATCAGCACGTCAGGCCGAGTCTTGCGGACGACCTCCACCGCCTCCTCACCATCGGACGCCGTGCCGACCAGTTCGATATACGGCTCTTGCTGGATCAACGACACCAAACCCTCACGAAACAGCGCATGATCGTCGGCAACCACCACCCGCATCCGGCGGACGCCCGTCTCGCCTGCCGATTCTGTGACCGGCGCTTCAACATCCATCCAGGCATCGTTCTGCGACTTCGCCGATTGTGGTTCGACCGGAAGGACGATCTCCACCTGCGTGCCCGCCCCGACCGCACTGGTGACATTCACCACCCCGCCGATCATCGAAAGACGCTCCTTGAGGCTGAACAGCCCGAACGAACCGTTGCTGGCCTGCCTTTCCGACAGCGTTGTCGGATCAAACCCCTTGCCCGCATCGCTAACCGCCACCCGCAACAGCCCGTCGGTGCGCTCGAGCGTCACTTTCGCCTCGCTCACGTCGGCGTGCTTGGTGATGTTAAAGAGCAGTTCACGCACGCACTCAAACAGGATCGTCCGCAACTGCTCGCCATCGGGTTCGTCGGATTCGGTCAGATCGAACTGGATCGACAAACCGTGGTCGCGCTCCATGCGACGCCCAAGCCATTGAAACGCCGCGCAAAGTCCCGCATCGTGCAGCAATGGCGGGCTGAGTTCTGTCACCAGGGATCGTGAAGCAAGAATCGCCTCATCGAGCAAGTTTTCGATCTGCCGTACCATTGTCACCAGTGATTCGTTGTCGACCTTGCCGCGCACCAGTCCGGCCTTGAGTTTGGCGGCAGAGACGAGCTGCTGAAACTGATCGTGCAGCAACTGTGCGAGTCGGCGTCGCTCGCGCGATTCGGTTTCGGTCAGATCCAGCGTCAATGCCCGCAACTGCTCGGCCCGACGCTGGGCGACTGCTGTTCGTTCGCGTACCCGCGCTTCGAGCGTGGCATTGAGGGATTCCAGATCCCGCCTCGCTTCGCGCTCGACCCCCTCGGCCCGCTTGCGATCGGTGATATCGACCATGACGATGGTGATCTGCGACGGCTGACCGTCCGAATCGCGCAGGAGCGTAGCGCCCAATTCCACCCACACGCCCGACCCGGCTTCGCTGGTGAAATGCGCCTCAATCAATCGCCTTTCATCCGATTCGGAGCGCAAACGATCCAGTGTTGGAAATAGTCCTTCATGGTCCGTATGTTCGCGCAAATGGCTGACCGAGCTGCGTTCCAGATGCGGGCGTT
>JBGSMH010000146.1:0-11379 GCA_041740275.1 Phycisphaerae bacterium | reverse complement strand
CCACGTCTCGGTCGACGCTCGATAGGTGCCTTTATTAGACGCGCGCTGGCCAAACCAATTCCTGATCGGCCATGAAACTCCTCTGTCGAACAGGGAGGTGGTAGAATACCGCGATGTCGCACCGCGAAAGCAGCATTTGCGTTTACTGCACTGAGCGCCCTTCAACGACTGTCGATCATGTGCTTCCCAAATGCTTCGTCCCATCCCCGAGGCCGGATATGCTCACCGTTCCCGTTTGCAAGGAGTGCAACAGTGGTAAGGGCGATGGTTACGACCGCCCAATGTCAGTTGACGAAGAATATGTCCGAAACATGCTTGTGATCTGGGATGGGGCGCAGGAGCACACCGCAGCGAAAACCTTGTTCGAAGACCCGGTCATCCGCAGCTTTCGCAGACATCATAGGCTGCGCACCTCGCTACTATCGCAGCAACGCCGTATTTGGCTTCCATCTGCCGGGGGCGTACTTCAGCCAAAGGTTGCATTCCCGTACGAAGCCGAACGGGTGTACCGCGTGATCGCAAAGATGGTGAAGGGTCTTTTCTTCTTTTACTCGGGGAATCCGCTCGCCAAGACGGCGGTCGTTCAAGCAATGCATATTAAAGGACATGAACTAAAGAGCTACATCGAAACAATCACTAACACGCAGTCGTTCGTGCCACCTATGCGCGTCGCTAATGACGTCTTGATGCTTGCCGGCACCGTTCCTCCTCCCAATACGGTCTATTCGATGTGGGTTCTCGTTTTCTATGGAATCATACCGTTTGTGGGTATCACCTTACCCGCGGAACAGAGTAAGGCCATCATCGCGCAGCTCAATGCCGGCCAGGATCCTGATCCACCATTGCCTCCGCAGTTCTGAGGAATGCCATGCCACCCGTGCCGGGACGTGGTCCGCGACTGAGTCATCCTGTGCTAGTGCCGTTGATCCGGAGCGTCGGCTCATGTGTTTCATGGGGCCGAGATGATAGTACTGCGCCTCAAGTTTCATCAGAATGCTCAACGTAGCTCGTATAGGTTCTCGCGCGTTCAAGCTTGGTCAACCGTGGCACGCTCGATCCTACGTCTTGCCACTTGGCCGATGAAATCTGCAGTAGGCGTTGGTGTCAAAGATCACGGCTCTGCCCACCATCTGTATCACCTCTCAAGTTGACTCGGGTCGAACTCCCCGAGTTGAGAAACGTCAAGCAATACTACCCAGTTCGCCTGAGCGGCTCTCTGCGCCGATTTCGTAAAGCCGGATTTCGAAACCACTGCGGCATGTGTACATTCGTGGTATGCTCGTGCGGAAGCTGCTTCTTGCACCGCATCGTTTCCGACGGGCTTAGAATAGAACTTACACTGAAAGGCGCAGCGACAGCCGTCTCGCTCCGCAAGGACGTCGGCTCCCTGATCACCGCTTCCGCCGACGCACCGCACGCTCCAACCTCTAGATGCCAGTATCTGGGCGCACATGCCCTCGAAGCTCGGCCCATCGAACGCTTCAATCTCTTGCTCGCTATCGGCGAACGTCTCTTCGACTGAT
Organism: Phycisphaerae bacterium; assembly: GCA_041740275.1. Classification (GTDB taxonomy): domain Bacteria; phylum Planctomycetota; class Phycisphaerae; order Tepidisphaerales; family Tepidisphaeraceae; genus BPJO01. The sequence goes on along the minus strand of JBGSMH010000146.1, from coordinate 9,856 downwards.
CGAAAAACCTGCTCGCAGGCCCGATTCCAAATCAGGGACTTGCCGATCGGACCAAGGGGTATACTGTCGGCATCGGAGCGAGGAGGGCGCATGCACTTCGCAAGTGCCCGCTCGGTTGATTCAGCATGTGCGCCGCGAGCTTGGATCGCGACTTGCTCCAAATTCAACAGTGTTGCATCCGTTCGAAGCCATCGGTTAAAGACCGGCATTGGTACGTCCTGCAAGACTACACGCTCGACGAATCGTTCAATCGCTTCGATCCAAGCCTTGACCTCAGGCTTGCCAAATTCGTCGAGTGTCACAGTCTGACGACGCAATCGATGCAATGCCGCTTGATGTGCAATGGTGCACTCACGGACCGCACGCTCGAGTTCAGCCGTGTTCGCGGCATGAACAGCTTCGACAGACTTTCTTGCGGCTTTGATTCGCCCCCTCAAGTCCGCAGCACGGTCGCTGGCAAGTACGGGAGTTGATTCGTCGGCACGAACGGTTGCTCCTTCCTGACCGCTATTGCCGTGCGATTGTTCGGGGACCAGTGGTGGTTGTTGTCCGGATGGTTTCTCGACCGCGCGCGGGCGAATCGACTGCCAAATACCCCGAATAAATTTCATGTCGGCAGCGTATTTTGAAGCCGTTTGCAAGTCAATCGTCGGTACGATACCAGCACCTCCGAGCGCGGGAATCCTAGGACGCAGATAGTGCTAAGTGCATAGGGTCCGCACGTACGCGTGCGGACCATTCCCGACGCTGTCGGGGCAAGGGCACGGGGATAGTACTTCCCGCGTTTTGCAACGATCTTCAACGTCGCCGTCAGGGTGCGCGTTGCGACGCGGTTGATTTGGCTTGGATGGTTCACCGTATGAGTTGAGCGGTGCGTGGCGTAAGTTAGGCGATGAACGATTTGAGCTCGCAAGTTTTGTCAGGCGGGTTTAATAACCCACCATCCCGTCGCACATGAAAATGGCCCGGCGGGTCGCGAAGCGGGGCAGTCTTCGCCGGGGACAGCCGTCGGACGAGACGCTGTAAATATTGTGTAGTGGGGGCGGGGGCAAATCATTTAAATAGGCGGCGGGGTCGGGCGGGGCAGACACAATATATATAGTGTGGTATCGGCGCACGGAATGCGGCATCGGCGCATGGAATGCCGCATCGGCGCATGGAATTCGGCATCGGCGCATGGAATGGGTCGAATTTTGGCCAATAACACCGAAATATGCCCGATAACTCGAACCGACGGCGATCCGGCGAGCGCTTGCGGGCTTCCACACTTCCATGCTAAACACCAACACATGGCGGATCGACCCAACATTATCTTACTGATCGGCGAAGACACGGGATTTCATCTGGGCTGCTACGGACAGCCCGAGGCGCGCACGCCCAATCTGGATCGGCTGGCATCCGAAGGCACGCGTTACACGCACGCCTACACCGTCGGGCCGGTGTGTGCGCCCAGTCGCAGTTGCATCACGACGGGCTGTTATCCGTGGAGCATCGGCTCGCATCACATGCGATCGACCTTGATCAATCCGCCGCGGATGTTTACCCATGAATTGCAGGACGCCGGGTATCATGTGAGTTGGCCGACCAAGACGGATTTTAATTTTGATCCGCCTAAGGATTTTGCGACCGATCAGGCCCATTGGTGGAACGGCGATTTCCCGAAACAGCCCTTCTTTGCATTCCGCAACCTGGGTTCGACACACGAATCAAACATGTGGGATGTGTCCCCGAATAGCCGGGGGTATCTGGATTGGATCGATCGATTGCCGGTTGAAAAGCGGACGAATCCGGCAACCGTCAATGTGCCTGCGTATCTGCCCGATGTACCCGAAGTCCGCCGCGAGATCGCGCGGTATTTTGACATGCTGGCGATTCAGGACATGGAGGTCGGGCAGACGCTCGATGCGATCGATCGCGCCGGATTGCGCGACAACACGGTGGTGATCTACATGACCGATCATGGCCGCGGATTAGCGCGGGAGAAGCGGTGGTGTTTTGATGCGGGTCTGCACTTGCCGTTGATTGTCCGCTGGCCTGGCAATGTGGATCGCGGGGGCGTGGATGAAACGGTCGTCTCATGGACCGATATCGCACCGACGATCCTATCGATCGCGGGTGCGTCGATCCCGTCGCATTATCAGGGACAAACCCTCTTTGGCAGCGATCGCAAGTATGCCTTCAGTGGCCGAGACCGGATGGACGAGCAGTTTGATCGCGTGCGAACCGTCACCGATGGCCGGTTTCGATACATCCGCAATGATTTTCCCCAATTGCCGTACTGCCAGCGGATCATGTATCAGGAGAATCAGTTGACGATGCAGTCGCTGCGACTGCTGGCCGCCGGGGGGAGGCTGACGTATCCGAACGATGTTTTCATGGCCAAAGCTAAAGCCCCCGAAGAGCTTTACGACGCCCAGACCGATCCGGACATGGTCCGCAATCTGGCCGACGAACCGGCGCTTGCGACAAAGAAGGCCGAGTTAAGAACCGCACTCGAAACCGAACTGGATCGCTTCGGCGACATGGGTCTGATTGACGAATTGGAGTTGATCGCCAATGGGATTTTGACGGATCGGCTGACCCACGAGTATCGGCCGCGCTTCGTGACGTTGTGGTCGGTTTATCAGCAATTCGCTGGCACGGCTTACGTGACGTTGAACGAAGCGACCCGTGCCGGGAAATCTGCATCGTAACGCGGGATCGTCGCTACGTCGGTGCCGACAATTCCATCCGCACGTACTGCTCCGCCGGGGCGTCGCACTGACGCATCAGCGCGACCATCTGGTCGCACAGTTTCTCTTCGATCGCCGGATCGGTCAGCGGTTTCAGTTGATCGGGGTCGGACTGTAGATCGAACAGCAGGTTCGGCGTTTCGTCATCCTTCGAAACGCCCGAGTGTGCCGCCAGCTTGAAGAGGGGCTGATTCTTCGTGAACCTAAACGGCGGCTGGAGCGTCGCTCGTTCCAACGCCGGTGCCGGGGCAAAACCGCGCATCGACAGCGGCATCTGCGTATACCGATGACAATCCCCCGGCTGATTCGGACGCGGCCGACGATAGTAGGCGTACCGCCCGTCGGTAATGTTGATCCGAGCCGCGTGATAGCCAAATATCGCGGCGTCGCGAACCTTCTTATCCGACGCGATCACCGGTTCAAGATCGTGTCCGAGCATGTCCTTGGTTGACGCCTGACCAAAGAACTTCAGCAGTGTCGGTCCCAGGTCGATCGCCGGTTGAACCAGTGCCGATCGACGCTCGCCACTCAGTTCCGCGTGACGCGGGTCATGGATGAACATTGGCGTGTGGCTGATCTGTTCATACATCGGCGGCCAGTTCTTCGCCAGACACCCATGCTCACCGAGCAGGAAACCGTGATCGGTCCAGACGATCAGCATCGTGTCCTTCCACATGTCATGCCGATCCATCGCGTCGAGAATGTTGCCCAGGCTTTCATCGCACTTGGTGAGCAGTGCGGCGTAGTTGCGACGGAGCTCGGTCAACTCCGCCTCGGACTGCGTTGCCTTGCCGTATCCTGGCCAATCAAACAGCGGGCCGTCATAATCGCGCGGGTACTGGTCGCGATATCGACGATGCGACGTGAATGGCTCGTGTGGATCAAAACACTCGATCTGCACAAACCAGTTGTCCTGATCGTGATTGCGATCGATGAATCGCACACCGGCATCAAACGTCTGCGTCTGCGGGTATTGATCGTCGCGCCTGATATGTTCGCGATTGACCCAATCCGATCGTCGGCCTTTGGCGTTGATATTTGCGGGGATGGCCGGGTCTTTCACCTGTCCGATGAAGGTGTCGCCTTCCTGCCCGCGATAAAACTCCCAGCTATTGTACCTGCCATGAAACGTCGCACCGCCGTCCTCAAAATAGTGGTAGTGGTCGGTGATCAGGTGCGTATAGATGCCCGCTTTTTGCAGCATCTGCGGCACCGAATCGTCATACGCTTCGATCGCTCCCCAGCCCGAGTGCAAAAAGCTAGGCCGCCCCGTATGCAGATCCCGCCGCGCGGGCATGCAAGGCATCGAGCAGACATAGCTCTTGTCGAAGGTGATCGATCGCTTGGCGAGTCGGGCAAAGTTGGGCGCGACCGTCCAGTCGCAGCCATAGGGGGGAAGGAAGTGACGATTCAGACTGTCGAACATGACCATGATCACGCGCATAGCAAAGCTCCTTTTTCCGCCTACTGCCTACTGCCCACTGCACACAGAAATGGTACACAGATGACACGGATCGAACCAGATGACAACGGATGCGTTTGCATTTCCCAATCACCAAGCCCTAAGTCCCATTTCCCAGTCCCAAATCGCAAATCCAAAAACCATGTTTATTTGAAGTCTGATTTGGCCGATCGAAGGGGTATGCGACCTGCATCATCGCTTAATCGGCTGGAACGGCTTGCCCTGGAACGCGACCCGCGTCGGGCGATGCGGCATCCGACCCACAACCTGGCAATCATCACCCCTGGCGAATCGACCAATGCACCGGCAGCGGGGGCGTATCCGGTCCAGATGGTCGATCTGTCCATCCGTGGGGCACGGTTTGTCGGTCAATTGCCGCTCAAAATCGGCGATCGGTTTGTCCTGCACCTGCCGGTGCATGATCAGCGGATCACCATGCTGTGTGAGGTGGCGCATAAAAGTCCGACTGCCGACGATCAGGTGGCCTATGGGGCAGAGTTTGTTCCGCAATCCGAGCCCACGGCGTTGGCGGCGGCGGGATTGGTCGATGCCGAAGTATCGCACTTGCGGTCTTCGATGATGGATTGAGCCGCTTTGGGGTGTTTCGGCGCGAAACTCTGTTATCATCTGGGGTATGAGACTGTTCCTGCTATGTATGGGCGCACTGGTGATGTTGACCGGCTGCGCGGTTCAGAAGACGGTGACGATCACGACTCGCCCGCCGGACGCGTTGATCAAGGTCAACAACGCCGAGCGCGGCAAGGGGACGGTGGTCGAGCGGTTTAGCTTCAAAGACCCCGGCGATGTGTTCTATGTGACCGCGTCGCGAAAGGGTTTCCAGGACAAGACCGTGACCGTCACACGCGACAGCGCGACCGATACCCTGCCGATCGAGTTGCGGCCGCAGGTGCGTCGGGTGAGCATCACCACCTCGCCAGTGCCTGCCATCATCAGCGTCGATGGCAAGCCGATCACGCCCGAACCCTCGTCAGCGGTCAGCGCGGACGTGGAGTTTACCGTCGATTCACAAGACAACTGGGTCAGCCACACCATCACCGCAGAGCGACAGGGCTTTATCAAAGCCGAGCAGGTGGTGACCTGGACGGACGGGTCGCCGATCTACAACTTGCGACTCGATCCGATGCGCAAGGATCTGAAGATCACGACCAACCCTTCCGGCGCGACCGTCTTTATCGACGGCGTGGAGATCGGCACTTCCCCCGCAACGCAATTGCAACGGCCATTCGAGTTTGATGTCACGGCCAACAAGTGGATCGACAAGACGGTGCGTGTGACCAAGCCGGGGTATGACCCGGTCGAACAGAAGATCGGTTGGGATGACGCCAAGACCGACTATGAGATCGATCTGATCCCCAAGCAGAAGGCAGTAATGCTGAAGATCGATCCGCCGGACGCGACGGTGGTGATCGAGGGCGCCAAGAACACGCAGGCCGAGTTTGGCGCCACTGCCGATCTGGTGTTTGCCCCGATCAACGAACGCGGCGATCTGAAGCAGTACAAGGTGAAGATCACCAAGAAGACGCCTGAGATCGAGTTCTATCCAACCGAACTGATGCTGGCATGGGATTCTGGCAAGACCGATTACCAGATCAAGCTGCGTGAGGTGCTCAGCCAGCCGACGCCGGTAACTGTGCTGAAGATGGTTCGCGAGAAGAACGACTGGACGCTGAAACCCGAGCAACAGAAGACGCTCTCGATGAAGTTCGTCCAGGAACCCAAGGGCGAGCAGCCCGAGCGAGTGGTGAAGCTGGAAGGCGCGGAGACGATCGGATCGCTATCCGTTTCGCCCGATGGGAAGAACATCGTTTATAGCGTGGTCGGCGAAAAGGATGGCGAGCCGACGAGTCAGATGTATCGCACGCGCACCGATGGCGCTGGCGGGGCGACGCAGTTGTCGGATGGTCGTTCGCTCGACCTGACCCCGGCGTACACGGGCGGTGGGGATCGGATCGTTTATTCATCAAACTCTGCGGGACGGAAGTTAAGCATCTGGTCGATCGCCGCCGACGGGACGGGCGGGCCGATCCGGTATACGACCGGCGAATCCAACGACCTGTGGCCGAGCGTGGACGCCGAGGCCAAGCCGCGGTTGTTCTATCAGGCGCATATCGACACCCGGTCGGATCCCAAATTGTTCATGTCGCCCATCGGCACGAACTTGCAGACCGATCTGGCGAAGCTGGGCGGGCTAATGCCGCGTGTCAGCCCCAAAGGTGATTCGGTGCTGTATGTGCAGGTCAATGAACGCACCGGCAAGCGCGATATCTACCGTGTCAGCGACAAAGGCGGGGCCGCCGAGGCGTTGACCAGCGACGGATCGGACAATACCGACCCAAACTGGAACTTCTCCGGCGGGCGGATCGTCTTTGCATCCGATCGTGGCAAAGAGGCCGAGGACGGACGAAGCAACTTTGATATCTGGATGCTGGACATCGCCGCCGGCAAACCGGTGCAAATCACCCAGAACGGCAGCGTCGATGACATGCCCTCGTTCGATCCGGCTGGTGACTACATCTACTTCCGCTCCAACCGCGGCGGGGCGTGGGGCATCTGGCGCATCAAGTTGAAGTAGATCGCAGTCCGCGAAGTCAGCCCAACCGCATTAACGCGTGAAGCGGACGCACGCGGGGGCGTCAAGTTTCAATACCTCGCCGGTGGGGGTCAGGGCACCGGTGGCGCTGTCGATGCGAAAGCTGATGACCGTATCGGTATCTCTGTTGGCAGCCAGCAGGAACGCCCCGGTCGGGTCGATCGCAAAATGCCGCGGGTGTTTGCCACCCGTGAGCGTGTGTCCGAGCGATTTGAGCGACCCATCGTCGGCGATGCTGAATATCGCGATGCTGTCGTGCCCGCGATTTGATCCATACAGAAACTTGCCGTTGGGATGGATGGTGATCTCGGCGGTGGTGTTGTCGCCCTTATAGTCGGCCGGCAGCGTGGGGACACTGGCCAGTGTCTTTAGATCGCCCGTCTTTGCGTCCCAGGCGAACGACGTGATCGTATTGTCCAATTCATTGATGACGTAAACGCGTGGCTGGGTCGGGTGGAACACGATATGCCGTGGTCCAGCGCCGGGTGCCAGAGCGACGGTGGATTTGAGTTCCAGCGTCTTCTGGATGTCGTAAACGTAGATGCGATCGGCGCCGAGGTCAGCCGAGAGTGCGAACTTGCCATCGGGGGAGGAGAGGATCGAATGGGCGAAGGCATTTTTCTGGCGTTTGGGGTTGGGGCCTGATCCTTCGTGCTGGTGAAGCGTGGCTTCACCGGCGATGGAGCCATCCGCCGCCAGCGGGAACGCCGCGACATTTCCACCGGTGTAATTGGCGACCATGACAAATTTGCCGTTGGGATCGACCGAAACGAAGCACGCATTGGCCCCGCCGGAGGGTTTGTCGCTCAGTTGCCGAAGTGTTCCGTCCTTTTCGATCGCCAACGCCACTACGCCGCCGGTCTTTTTGCCTTCGGGATCGAGTGTCTCAGAGACCGAATAGACCACCGGCAAAGTCGGATGCGTGGCGACAAACCATGGACTATTCACCTTCGCCGCCAGTGTCGGTTCGGCCATCGCGCCGGTCTTCAGGTTAAGCGTCGATTGATATATCCCCAGATTGCCGTCTGGCTTGGTGTGGCAACCGAGATAGAAACGGACAGTATCGGCCGAACGTGCGATGGAAGCGGTGGTTAGCATGATGAGGAATGTTACTGCCAGCAGAAATGGTGTAAATCGGTTCATGAAGATAACGCTAATCAAATCGCGCCAGCGTCGCAAGCGGGCCTGAAGTTGCTCCGGCACTGCATTTGCAGTCGCTCGCCACTGATATCAATTGATTGACGGCGGATCGATGTCCTCGCCCGTGCCGGAGAACAGATGGTTGGTCGCACCGGTGGGGTTGGGCAGGTAAGAGCCGTCGGATTCGACGACGTATCCCGCTTCCTGCGATAAGAGCGTTTCGACGTGGCCGTCACAGAAGAGGAAGTTCGCCTTCTTATTGCCGCTGTGGCGCATGTCTGGCGCGGATCGATTCGCCGGGTTGCCGCGAGCACCGTCATCGCACTGATCGCTGGTTCCGACGATGATGCGCGGCGGATCGAGCGACCAGGCATGATTGAGGACGTTGGTCAGTCCGCCAGCGCCGCTAATCTGATAACCGGATCGGGCATATCTTCGGACACCCGCCGATGTGCCGAGTGCGTCGGCGGCCAGGACGGTCTGCGAGCCGCTGATCTTGCTGATCTTGACCGGATAGTTGATGAACGCGCCGCTGGCCTTGGTACGCGAGTTGCCGAGGAATTGATAGTTATAGCCGTAGGGGGCGTTGCGGTTGTTGCGGTAGTCGGGGACGGCGGGGCAGAGGAGGACGGGGTTGTCGATCAGCCGAGAATTGTCTGCCGCCTTTAGGTCCGCGGGCGTTCCGGCACCGACCTGGCTCGAAAAGGCGTGAATCCCCGCCGCCGACCCCATCGTGACCATCCACCGTGGCCGATACACGTCGTAGTTGCCGGCAGAATAGATGTTGGCGTCCGGGTCCGGATTCACCCGCGCCATGCGTCCGGGCAGGCTGATTCCCTTGTGCTGATTGGCATACATCATCCAACCGACGCCGATATTGCGGAGGTTGGACGAGCACTTGATCGTTGTGGCAACGCTTCGAGCGCGGCTGAGTGCGGGGAGCAGGATCGAGATCAATAAAGCGATAATCCCGATAACGACCAATAATTCCACCAGTGTGAATGCGTGGCGCGCCCGGCTCGGGCCGTGAATCGACATGAGAATGCTCCTTTGTGTCCTTTGTCAGCGTTCCCTGAAAGCTGATCGAATCTGAAAATAACTCTGGATAGTGATCGGGCAAGAAAGTGCACCATTTGCGCGACCGCTGCCACGACAAGAAAACTACCCGTGCTGGATTTGATCGACGCCGGGCGTACACTGGAACGCTTGCGTGCATCGATTGAGACTACTGAACAAGGATGACCTGACATGATCGAAAAAATCTTCAAAGCCTATGACGTCCGTTCGACTTACCCCAATCCGCTCAATGAAGACGCCGCTTGGAAGGTGGGACATGCAACCGGGCAGTTTCTCAAGCGGGGTCGTCAGACGCATTTTGGCGGGATATCGGTCAAGAATGAGAACCTGATCGTGGTCGGTCGAGACATGCGGCCGCACTCGCCGTCGCTGGCTAAGGCGCTGTGCGACGGGCTGCGGTCGGTCGGGTTTGATGTGATCGATGTCGGCATGATCGACACATCATTCATCTACTATGCGATTAACGAACTCGACGCGTTGGGCGGGATTCAGGTGACGGCGTCTCACAACCCGATCCAGTACAACGGGTTTAAGATCAGCGGCCCTAAAGCCAAGCCGATCGGTTCGGCGACGGGATTGGAAGAGATCAAGCGAATCGCGATGAGCCTCCGCGCCGCCGCCACCACCGGGGTGATGGGCAAGTATGAAGAGCAGGATTTGTGGGCCGGTTATCGCAAGCATGTGCTGCAATTCCTGAACCTGCGTCGTCCGCTCAAGGTGCTGGTCGATGGTTCCAACGGGATGGCCGGGAAGATGGTGCCGCAGGTGTTTGATGGTGTGCGCGATCTGGAGATCGTCCCGCTCAATTTCGAGATCACCGGCTCATTCGTCCAC
>JBGSMH010000145.1:0-6968 GCA_041740275.1 Phycisphaerae bacterium | reverse complement strand
ACGAGGGTGACGAGGGCGGCGAGCTTGATGAACTTGCTCATGTGAAACTCCATTACATGATCCGCCTGATCGAGCTGGCGAATCGCTTTTCAGACTACCCTTGCGAAACACTCGCATGGGTTTTTCGATGATCGCTCGATCCGATCACCGCCGACACTGGCTTGGTCAATCCGCGTCTGATCACCGGGGAACCGGCCAGTCACGCGGAGCGATCTAGTGTGCCGGGTGTAACTTCCGATGGGCCTTGGCGGCATCTCTATCGCGAACCGCATGCGATTCGCCCATTTCGTGGCCTTCGGATTCGTCTTCGTGTTGTTCGTCGTGGTGGTGCTGGATCAACTGACTGATAAACAGCGCGGACAGGAACGTAAACAGATACGCTTGCAGGCAGGCGACGAAAAGCTCTAGGAGCATGATCGCGATTGATGCGACGACCGAAATGACCGTCACCGCCCCGCCGACACCAAACCCGGCGGCATTGATCGCGACCGGTCCGAAACTGATCAGCACCGCGAGCAAAACGTGTCCGGCGGTCATATTAGCAGCCAAACGAACCGCCAGTGCGAAGGGCTTGATCAACATGCCCAGGATTTCGACCGGGACCATGATCGGGAAAAGCCACCACGGTGCCCCGCCGAGGAAGTGATGAATCCACCCGCCGATGCCCTGGGCGCGGATGCCGTTGAATTGGATGACGACAAATACGACGATCGCCAGCGTTCCGGTGACCCAGAAATTGCTGGTCGCGGTGCCGTAGATGGGATAGACAGCGTTGCCAAAAATCAGCTTCTGGATCGCATCGAAGGGGATCAATCCGAGCAGGTTGGTGATGAGGATGAAGAAAAACAGCGTCCACATCAGCGGCATAAAGCGGTCGGTCTCGTCGCCGAGCAAGGGCTTTACGACGTCGTTGCGGATGAACATCATCAACGCTTCGAAGAAGTTGCGTGTGCCGGTGGGAACCAGTTGGCCATCGCGGTAGTGACGGGTGAGCCAGGGGAAGATCAGCAGCATGATCAGGGCGCTGGTGATCAGCATGACCATGTGGTTGCTGAGGATCCAGAACGCGTGATCTGCACCGATGCCAATGATTTTGGTATCGACAACGTGGTCGGTCGGATTTGAAGCGGCCAGGAGCGAGTTGATCATCCTTGGTTCCCTCGTAACGTGTCGTGGGTTGCGTCAGGCGCGTCGGTTAGGGCGCGTCGGACTAGCAACGTCTCGACCAATAGCATCGCGGTATAATAGCCGCAAATCATCAAAGCCAAAGCCTCGGCGGGCAGATGGAGGGCTTTGATGCCCACGATCAACCCGATCAGGCTGATTCCCGTCCGCACGCCTGCCAGCAGCATGATCATGGTGATCACATAGTCCGCCGGTTTGCCGGAGGAACTGAGGATGATCACCACCGAAGCCGCCGCACAGATTGTCGCGACAACGCTGGCACCCAGCAATGCCAGCCACCAGTCCGCACGAGCCGAGAGCAGCACGATTACCAGACTGATCATCGCCACCCCAACCAGCGTCACCACCACCGAGATCGGCAATTGCCGGATCAGTTGAGGCGAAACCGTTGCCGGTTTTGCCAGTGCTGGTTGCGAAGATGCGGAAGTGTCTTCCATTGTGCCTGTGAGCATCACCGCATGGCCCGTTTTGACGCCCTTAGCATCATGTACAACCCGACGCCAAAGCCAAACAAACCGCCGAGCAACATCAACCAAGGCGACGTCTGCCACTTGCCATCGAGCCAGTAGCCCAAACCGCCCGGAAGCAGCACCGCAACGATGAACTCCATGCCCATCGACGCTAGACTGCCCAATTGACGCGTCACCGAATCGTCTGCCTGCGGCGATTTCTTCCCGCCATCGGCCATCTTTTCGCTTCACCGTAATTGAGAACCGTGCCTCGGTCTCACCCCAGATGCGGCAATCTCAATTGCCGCCCTTGTCTGTGGCGAGTTCGGGAAGGTAAACGGGCGCGTGAAGCAGGTCAAGAAACCGATCTCCCGCCAGGGTGCGACCATTTGCCGCACCCCCCGTCCCGTGGCATTTCGTCGCGGCTGAAAGTTTTGGAACTTCGACACCGCCGGTTGTCGATTGCGGCTTTGGCGATATTGTCTCAAGCTGATGTCAAACCAACTGATTCATCTCGGCCATTCCCCGGACCCCGACGACGCGTTCATGTTCTACGCCATGGCACAGCACCCGCCATTGGTGGATTGTGGCGCGTTTCGGTTCAAACATACGCTGCAGGACATTCAGACGCTTAATCAGCGGGCGATGAAAGGCGAACTGGAAGTCAGCGCGATTTCCATCCATGCCTTTCCCTATGTTCATGACAAGTACGCCTTGATGAGTTGTGGCAGCAGCATGGGCGACGGGTACGGGCCCATGGTCGTCACGCGTGAGCCGATGACGATCGACCAGTTGCGCGGCAAGAAGATCGCCATCCCCGGAAAACTCACGACCGCGTTCCTGACGCTGCAACTTTGCCTGGGCAAGGCGGGTGAGGCGTTTGACTATGAGGTGGTGATGTTCGACCAAATCCCCGCCGCCGTGCAGAGCGGGAAGTTTGACGCGGGTTTGCTGATCCATGAAGGGCAATTGACGTACAAAAAGATGGGTCTGCATTTGGTGGTCGATGTCGGGGTGTGGTGGCTGGAAAAGACCGGCCTGCCGTTGCCGCTAGGTGGGAATGTCGTCCGCAAGGATCTGGGCGATGCGGCCTGTCAGGAGATCACGGACATCATCCGCGCGTCGATTCAGTATTCACTCGATCATCGGAAACTGGCGGTCGACTATGCGTTGCAGTTTGGTCGCGATCTGAACGCGGAGCTGGCAGACCAATTTGTCGGAATGTATGTCAATCATTGGACGCTCGACTATGGCCAGCGCGGCCGCGACGCGATCACGCGATTGCTTGCCGAAGGGGCGGATGCGGGAATCGTGCCCAGAATCGGCCAGATCCGTTTTGTCGAAGCCAAACCGCGGTAAAAACATCACGAATTGGAGCCAATTATGTCCGTATTTGCCAATGGGTGCGTCGCCGCGATTTCACTGACGTACGATGATGGGGTACATCAGTTGCTCGATCACGCGATCCCGGATCTGGAGGCCGCTGGTTATCGCGGGACGTTTTTCAATCAATCCGGACCAAGTTGCCTGACCTGGGCGTCGCGCCAAGCCGAATGGCGCGCGGCAGCGGAGCGCGGGCACGAGATCGGCAACCACACTGTCAACCACCCTTGCTCCCAAAAGCATGTATGGATACGTCCGGAAAACAGCCTGGAGAATCACACACTGGAATCCATCGAGGCCGAATTGATCCAAGCCAGCGATGACATCGAAGCGAAAATCGGCATTCGCCCGGCCAGCTATGCCTACACCTGTGGCGAAGATTTCGTCACGGCTGAGCGAATTAGCTATGTCCCGATCGTCCGGCGACTTTTCACGCTTGGCCGGAGTTTCGGACAGCAAGAGGCCCCGGCGATTCCCGGAACGATCGACTTTGCCAGTGTCCCGACGTTTGGTGTCGCGCCGCTGATGAGCGCCAGCGATCTCAAAGGAATTGTCGATCAGTGCATCGAAGCCAAAGCGTGGGGCGTGCTGGTCTTTCACGGCGTGGGCGGCGGACACACGCTCGACGTTTCGCGGCAGGCCCATCAGTCGCTGATCGCACACATTCAGTCCCGCAAAGATCAGATCGATTGTGACACGTTCATCAATGTTGGCCGCCGGTTACTTGGGCAAGGTGGCTAGAGTTTGGCCGGGGCGTTGAGCGTCCAGTCGTATTCCAGGAATTCGACGCGATAGCCGCTGACGTCGCGGCCGATTTTGTCGCTGACCCACTTGCCAAGGTTCGCCTCGCCCCCAAAATCCTCGGCGAACCATTTGAAAATGCTCGACAGTTTCAGAACCTTGTTCTCATCGTCAATGACATTCCGATTTGTGTCGGCCAGCCAGTTTTTGACGTTTTCGTCAAGTTGTTTGTCGAGCGTGTCGCCGCGATAGGCGTTGGCGATCAGAGGCGGACAACTGACGGCTGCGCACACCAGTGCGGCATGGATGCGGGCGTCTTTGAATTGCTTGCGAATGATCTGGTGCTCCAGATCGTTGAGCGAAATCTTCCCGCCTTTGAGCCGCACGAGCTTGTCTTTGAAGACCTGAAAGTCATTGTCGCTCGGCTTGAATGCGACGCCGCCTCGGTCGAGCACCGCCTTGATCATGCTGACGTTGTACAGATTGATGTAAAAGGCAAGCCGCTCTTTGTCGTTCAGTTGCGCCGGATCGATCTTCTCCGACAGATCAAGCACGGCATTCAGCGAATCGGCGTGACGACGCTGAAGCAGGCTGTAATCGACTCTCTGATCCTTGACAACCTCAGCCAGCAGGCCATCCCAAACGGTTGCGGGATTGTCCTCTGCGCGAAGCGTTGCGGCGGTAAGGATTACGAAGACCGGAATCAGGGCGTATTTCATGTCAGGATCATACGCACAAAACACCTCTAGCGATGTCTGCGACGAACGCGGAGGCGATGGACTTTCCTGCCGCCGCGTGATTTGGGCTTGAGGTGGTTTAGCGTGATCAGGCGACGTGCTCAGCACGTGTAGGCGCGCGGCTGGATTCATGTCTCCAACGCCAAGCAACAGCGACCCGGCAATACGTGGCGGTCCGACCGCCAACTGCTCATGCTCGTGCGAAGATTTCGCTTCGAGCGGCGGCGGCAAGCGCAACGACTGCGGGGTGCTTTAGTTTGCGATCGGTCGTGATGGCGTAGAAGCGTTCGGACCGTTCGTCTGTGCGACCAATTTCTTGCACGCCATAGCGAGCGGATATCTGCTCGGCAATGATATTGTGGACGGCGAAGAAACCGAGTCCGTCGCTCCCAAACACCTTAATCAGTGCCGAATCATCGAACTCCGCGACGATCTGGGGTCGAACACCGACCGAGTCAAACCATCGGTCCAGCGACCATCGCATTGAAGTGTGGTCACTGGGCAAAAGCGCTGGTACCCCTTCAAGCGAGTGTGGAAATCCTTTTCGCAATTTAGCAGCGATTGCGGGGGCTGCGACGAAATTGATGCCACAGTCGCCCAATAGATGGCTCACGACGCGCACCCCTCCAGTCGCTCGCGGGGGATGATCGGCAATAACCACATCCAGTCGGTGTCCTGCCAAATCTGCCAACAGCGCGCCGTCACTGCCTTCGCGACAGATCAATCGGAACGATTGTTTCATTTCCAGGACCGGTCGGAGCAACTCTCTCACGACCAGTTTGGGGACCGCTTCCTCAACGCCAACGATAAGCCGCAACGGTTGATCCGCAGGTCGCTGACGAACGGTATCAAGGATCTCTCGACCAATGGAGAAGATCGCATCGGCGTGTTTCCGCACGACCTGGCCTGTGTCAGTAAGCACCAGATTCCGCCCGCTTCGCTCGAATAGTCGGGTATGCAGTTGCCGTTCGAGCGTCCTAATCTGTGCGTGAACGGTTGGCGGCGCGAGCATCAGCTCCTCGGCTGCCCGAGCGATGCTACCAAGCCGTGCAACGGTCCAGAAATACAGGAGATGTTGGTAATTCAGCGAGTCCATACGCCTATACCATAGTTAGCTTTTATCTAATCCTCAAACTCAAAGTTTCTAATTTTAATTAGGACTAACCAGTCTTATTATCTCCCGCGTCGAGGCAAGATCGCCCTGAGGGTCAGCGTGGATCGGCCTTGTGGATAAAACGTCTGGCGGTCGCTGATAAGCGTCACGTCGGACAGAGAGCAGTAGCTATGACACTTATGGAACAGAACACCACCGCCAATCCGCTGACCTTCCCGGTCCCCAGTGAGGTGGCCGAAATTCTTCTGGCTTCCCCCGGATACACTGTGGCAAAGGATGTGAATCAATTGGTTCGGCTCGCCACCCGCGACGCCGATGCCAGTGGCTGGCATGACGTGTCCTACAACGTACCCGGTCGCGGCAATGTGCTCGAAGCCAGGGCGTGCCGGGTGAAAAACGGGATCGCCGCCAACTACATCGAGCCCTACATGCGGCGTCGCGATCCGGACTGCATGGTGATCGGCGACGAACGCCCGACCAACAAACCCCGTTTTGACCATCGCTTCGGCTACCCGTTTAGCGCACTTCGTGAAGAAACGTTTGCATGGCTCAAAACGCAGGAGTTGGCAATATTCCCATTTGTCGCAGGCGTCGCGGGCAAAGGCACGGATGCGATGGTAATCGCGCCAGCCAATGCAGGGTTCTTTGCCCTCGGTCTGGCGTTGCTACAGGGGATCGTCGATGCAGATGCGCTGCCGGATCATTTCGTCCCCAAGGCCGTTATTTACGTCGCCCCGCCGTTCCGACACACCCATTTCGAGGGCAAGCAGATCGTTGTTCATAACCGCCTGGATGGGATGCATGAGTTGTTTAGCTACAACCTCTATCCCGGTCCCAGCGCCAAGAAAGGCGTGTATGGCGTATTGCTCAACCTCGGCGAACAGGAAAACTGGGTCACCGCCCATTGCAGCACTGTTCGGGTTGTTACGCCGTACGACAACAAGATCACGATCATGCACGAAGGGGCCTCGGGAGGCGGCAAGAGTGAAATGCTCGAGCACATCCACCGCGAACGCGACGGACGCCTGTTACTGGGACGCAACATCGTGACCGAAGAGGATCGTCATCTGGTCTTGCCGCGCGGGTGCGAATTGCATCCGGTCACCGACGACATGGCGTTGTGTCACCCATCGTTTCAGCGAAGCAATGGGAAACTCACGCTGCAGGACGCCGAGGACGCCTGGTTCGTTCGCATCAATCACATCGACCGCTACGGCGTTGACCCGCATCTGGAAGAGACCACGATCCACGCCAAAGAGCCATTGCTGTTTCTCAATGTCCAGGCCCAGCCCGACAGCACCGCACTCATCTGGGAACATATCGAAGATGCACCAGGCGAGCCTTGCCCGAACCCGCGCG
>JBGSMH010000144.1:0-4319 GCA_041740275.1 Phycisphaerae bacterium | reverse complement strand
AGCGCAGCGAGGAGTCATGCGAACACGACGACCGACCCACGACCGGTGACCTCTCGGCCTAACGCGGCCGTGCCACAGCAAGGTACAGGTCGGTCCCGTCTTCATTCGCCCGAACAGCCGATAGAGTTCCACAAAGGACGCTCGCATTCGCAAGAAAGGGACAACGCCATGACAGACTCCGCCACTCCCGCCTCCACCCCCGTCTTTGTCGGGATCGATGTCGCCAAAGACAAGCTCGACCTCGGCCGATCCGACCAGGCCGACGTGCTCACCGTCTCCAATGATCCCACCGGATTCCGAAAAATCATTCAGACGCTTCGAGGGGCAAACGTCTCTCGAATCGTCCTCGAATCCACCGGCGGGATCGAGCAGCCCCTGCTCGACGCACTCCTCGACGCCGATCTGCCTGTCGCACGCGTCAACCCCGGCCACGTCAGGCACCTGGCCAAGGGCCTGGGAATGCTCGCCAAAACCGATGCCATCGACGCGGCCATCCTCGTCCGATTCGCGCAAGTCGCAGAACCCACGCTCGCCCAAAAATGCTCCGAAAACCAAGCCGAATTGACCGCACTTGTCACCTGCCGACGTCAGCTCGTCGCAACCAAAACCGAGCAGACCAACCGACGTGCCAGCACCCGCAGCAAGACCGCCATCCGAGCCATCGATAGGGTTCTCAAAATACTTCAAGAACAAATCCTCTTGCTGAACAATCAAATCCAAAAACTCATGCAGACCGACGACGACTTCCACGACCTGGATCAACTTCTCAGAAGCGTACCCGGCGTCGGACCCACACTCTCGGCCACGCTCGCTGCCGAACTCCGGGAACTCGGCGACACTAACCGAAGACAAATTGCCGCACTCACCGGTGTCGCGCCGTACAACCACGACTCAGGAAAGCTCAAAGGACGACGCGCCATCCGCGGCGGACGAGCCGATGTCCGATCCGTACTATACATGGCCGCACAGTCCGCCATCCGACACAATACCGTCATCAAGACCTTCGCCCAACGACTCAAAGCCGCCGGCAAAAAAGCCAAAGTCATCATCGTTGCCTGCATGCGAAAACTACTGGCATACCTCAACATCATGATCAAGGAAAATCTCACATGGCAACAACTCAACGTCGTAAAAAGCACTTGACCCAGAACACAGCCGCTGTGGCCTAGCGCGTCTTCGTGGTGAATCTACCCCGGGATCAGCCGGACAAACTTCTTGCTGCCCATTTGCAGCACGGCCGGTTCGGAGAGGTCGATCGCGAACTTGGGGTCGGCGATCTTTTCGCCGTTGAGTTTGATCGCGCCTTCGCGGAGTTTGCGGTGGGCTTCGCTGCTGCTTTGCACGATCTTGGACGCGACCAGCACCGCAACGATCGGCTGTGGACCGGCGACCAGTTGCAGTTCGGGGATGTCGCTGGGCACCCCGCCGTGCGTGGCGGCACGGAAATCCTGCTCGGCCTGATTCGCACTCGCTTCATCGTGCAACCAGGTGATGATGTGCTTGGCCAGCGCGACTTTGGCATCGCGGGGGGACTGGGCGATGGCGGGTTTGTAGTCGGCCTCTGGCAGATCGGTCAGCAGTTGGTAGTAGCTATCCAGCAGTGCATCGGGCAGGGACATGATCTTGCCGAACATGCCCGTTTGCCCGCCGGCCGGGTCAGTCACGCCGATGTAGTTGCCCAGCGACTTGCTCATCTTCTTCACGCCGTCCGTGCCGACCAGTAGCGGCGTGACGAAGACGCATTGGCCGTCCTTGCCTTCGTCCTTTTGGAACTCACGTCCGACCAGATTGTTGAAGAGCTGGTCGCTGCCGCCCATTTCGATGTCGGCGTCGATCACGACGCTGTCCCAACCCTGCAAAAGCGGATAGAGAATCTCATGCAGCCGGATATCAACGCCCTCGGCGTAGCGCTTGGCGAAATCCTCGCGCGTCAGCACCTGCGCCACCGACTTGCGGGCGGCCAGCTTAATGATGTCAACCAGGCCCATCTTGGCGAGCCATTCGCCGTTGTAGCGGACTTCCAGATGATCCGGATCGGTGAGCAGGATCTTGCCGACCTGTGCGACGTAGGTCTTGGCGTTGGCGTCGATTTCTTCGCCGGTGAGGACTTTGCGGGTGGCGTTGCGGCCAGTGGGATCGCCGACGCGGGCGGTGTAATCGCCGATGATGAGGACGGCTTTGTGGCCCATATCCTGGAACTGACGGACGACCTTGAGCGGGACGCAATGTCCGAGCGTGACATCGGGCGCGGTCGGGTCCATCCCCAGCTTGACGCGCAGCGGCTTGGCGGTCTTGGCGCTTCTTTCCAGCTTGGCCTTGAGTTCGGCCTCGGAAATGATGCGTTCGCAGCGACGCGAAAGGAGCTTGATTTGATCATCAATCGGAATGGACATAGTCCGGCGATTGTAGATGAGGCCGAAGGTCTGGCAAGCTTTCGGATGATCGGACCGCCCCGCCGATTTTGTTCGACGATCCGGCGATGGGATGGCACAATGCTATCCATGCGCAAAATCCTTCTGATGATCGGGTTGATCGGCGCGACCAGCGTGCTGTCGATCAGCCAGCAACCGGCGGACAAGCCAGACGATGTGGTGTTCACCGAGGATTTTGAGAAATACGACGCCAAACGGTGGAACACCGTTAAGGGGGCAAAAACCGTCGAGATCGTCAAAGCCGGACGCGGCGGCGGTCGGTGTGCACAGATCACCGCGACGCTGGGGGAGGATACGGGTGGGTATCTCTACAAAATGCTTCAGCCGGGATTGGAGACCGCGTATCTGCGGTTCTATGTGAAGTTTGAGGCCGAGCACGAGTACATCCACCATTTCGTCAAGTTCGTCGGCTACAACCCCGCCACCCGCTGGCCGCAAGGTCGCGCGGGGGAAAGGCCCAAGGGCGACGATTTTTTCTCCACCGGGATCGAGCCGTGGGGCAACTGGGGCAAAGCCCCGCCGCCGGGCCTGTGGCACTTCTATACCTATCACATGGACATGAAAGCCTCAGGCGATGGCAAGTTCTGGGGGGCGCACTTCGAACCTGACCCGGCCGTCCGCGTCGAGCGGGACCGGTGGATCTGCGTTGAGATCATGCTCAAGTGCAACACCCCCGGCAAAGCCGACGGCGAACAAGCCGCGTGGATCGACGGCAAACAGATCGGCCACTGGAAGAACATCCGGTGGCGCACCGACCCGAAACTGAATGTGAACGGGTTTGCGATCGAGTCATACATCACCGAACAAGCGGCCCGTCACAACAAGTTGGAGAACCCGCGCAAGACCAACCGCGTGTGGTTTGACGATATCGTCGTCAGCCGCAGTTACATTGGACTCGCTAAAGAAGAACCCAAGACAGGAGAAAACCCATGACACCGCCAACCGCCCAAAAGCAACATGAATGGCTAAAGCAACTTCTCGGTAACTGGACCTTCGCCGCCGAATGTGTGATGGGCCCGGATCAGCCCCCGCACAAATCCACCGGCAAGGAATCCGTCCGGGCGTTGGGCGATGTGTGGGTGATCTGTGAAGGTTCAGGCGAAGCCCCGGATGGCGGAATTGGTTTGAACGTGATTACGCTGGGATACGACCCCGCCAAATCACGGTTTGTCGGCACATTTGTTGGATCGATGATGCCCAGCATGTGGGTGTACGAAGGCTCATTGGATGCGTCAGAACGCGTGTTGACTCTCGATACCAAAGGCCCCAGCTTCACCGACCCTAATACATTGACCGATTATCAGGACATCATTGAAATCATCGACGCCGACACGCGCATCCTCCGGTCCGTCATCAAAGGGGATGTCGGGCAATGGATTCCATTCATGACATCACGATATACCCGCGTTAGATAACGCGGGTGCATGCCGTTTACGGATGCAATAACGACGGGTCTACAGGTCGATCAACCGCCCTTGCAGTTGGACCATCGTGTCATGAACGGCACGTTCACCGGCGAGTCCGCCGCGGTTGCCCATGACCAGGATCGCGGTCTTTTGATCACGGCTGGCGATGACCGAGCTATACCAATAGCCGTCCGTGCCGTCGTGCTGGATCACATTGAAGCCGTTTTGCTTGTAGGTATTCCAGCCCAGCGCGTAGGAGCCGATGGGGGCTGAAAGTTTGTCAATGCTTGCGGGTGATAGGAAGCGTTTTGGGGCCTGGCCGAGTTGCACGCCGACGAATTTCGCCCAGTCGATGATATTCACATGCACCCCGCCGCTGGCGTTGTAGATCGCGGGGAAGCGGAAGAGCGAATCGGGTTTGGCCGATGAGCCGGTCGCACTGTGCGGCCGCGGCGCGTTGAGCGTGTCGCTCGATCCCGGC
>JBGSMH010000143.1:0-7311 GCA_041740275.1 Phycisphaerae bacterium | reverse complement strand
ATGCTGGAGAAGGTGTCGCCCGAGGCGATCTTGTACTTCCCGGCGGCGGGCGCGACGGTGTTGTTGTTGGGCGTGGGGGTGATGGTCGTGATCGGGTCACTCACACGCCGTTCGATCGTCGTGTGGTCGATCGTGTTGGTTGGCGTGCCGATCAACGCGGTGTTGTCGGTGGGCGTTGGGGCGTGGACGACGCGGGATTCGGTCGGTACTCGGCCGGTGCTGAGGGCGGTCCACTTGCTGATCGAATCGCTGCCGTCCGCGCGGGCGCTTTCGGCGAAGGGATCGATCTTGATCGGTCCGCCTACGCCGGCGGTCCCGGTGTTGCCAGCGGCGGCGATGGGGTCTTCAACGGGCGGAAGGCCCGAGCGGGCTTCTTCAGCGTTGCCCCGGACGTTGATCTCGGATGTGCCTTCGCCCGAAGCGAACGACACCGAATTATTGTCAGTGGTGCTGTTGCCTAAGAGCGACATGCCACCATAGATCACCGCGACGCCCAGAACGGCGGCGGTAATGGCGAATCCGACCTTGATTTCTTTGCGGATAACGAGCATTGGGACTCCTTCCCATGCATGGAGGTGTTCGTCCGGCCAATGACGGGTGGGTGCGTTCAACGCACCCATAACACCCGCCAGGTCCCACGGACGCCGGACACGCATGCTGCGCTCCGGTCTCGTGACTTCCCAGTCTATCTAACGTGCGACATATCCACCCGACCCAACGGCTGTCTGATCAGATATGCCCGGTACTCATCCGGCGATCTGCGGTTTGGCCTTGGCTGGGACGGGAGCAGGACTTTCGTCCGGTTTACCGACCAACAGCAACGGCGCCGCAATCACCATCGACGAATACGTGCCCACAATAATGCCAAGCAGCATCGCGAATGTAAAGCCATGAATCCCGTCGCCACCAATGAAATACATGACGCTGAGGATGCCCAGCGACGTTCCGCCGGTCAGCAGGGTGCGGCTGAGGGTCTGATTGACCGAGTCGTTAATGACCTGTCGGCTGAGCACGCCGAACTTGCCGCGGTTTTCGCGGATACGGTCAAAGACGACGACGGTGTCGTTCATCGAATAGCCGATGACCGTCAAAATCGCAGCCACCATGGTCAGGTCGATGCGGAACGGATCGATCAGCAGAACGTTTTCAAAGAACGGGATGCGTCCCAGATACAGCGAGCACCCCACCGCCGCCAGCACGAACAGGCCGTCGTGGATACAGGCGACAACGGTTGCGGTGCCGTATTTGAAGTTACCGAATCGCACCCAGATATACGCCATGATGCCCAGGATCGAGAGCGTGAGTGCGACGATGGTGTTGGTCGCGGCTTCGCTGGCGACCTGCGGGCCGAAGCTGGTGACGCTCTTGAGTTGCGGCGGATTGCTGATCGCGTCCTGCACGATTTGCCAACCCGGTCCTGCCAGACTGCCGCGCCACTGCTGCATCGCGTTGGCGTTGGCCGGGTCATAGCGGTAGCTGTTGTTAACAAAGAAGATGACCGCCGAGTGCCCATCAGGCGCGGCCTCGACATCGTAAGCCGCCGGGCGGGTCGCGTCCGCTTCCTGTGCCAATCGCTGATCGAGCCGCAGGCGGATGTCGGTCTCCGAAATCGCCGGTTCGATGTTTTGCAGCACGATCGCCACGCCACCCACATGCGCCGCGATCTGTTCGCTGCTGGCACCGTCGATGCGTGTCTGTGCGTTTTCGATCGGCAGCACCACGGTGTCCAGCACGTTCTGGATCGTTTCGCTGCTGGAGCGGAAGGTGCTGGGCTGAGTGATATCGAGCTTCGGACCCAAGGATTCGAGGACCGCTTCCTGAACGTCCTTGGTGGAGATGGTCGGAGTCGATATTTCAAACTGTCGTCCATCGGCACCGACCGCGATCACGCGCGGGGAGGCGAAGGCGTTGCCTTTCTCACGGCTCTTGAGATCGACGATCTCCTGCACCTGTTCACGGTTGAGTTTGACATCCTCCTTGAGCGCGATGCGTACGGTCGTACCGCCGGAGAACTCGATGTCCATCGCCTCGCCGCCCATGAACTTGATCGAGAAAAGCACCAGGCCAAAGACGATGAAGCCCCAACTGAGGATGCCGCAAATCCACGCCTTGCCGACCCAGTCGATCTTGGGCGTGAGCATTTCGTTCCATTTGGGAAATGTCCGCGGCAGCGAAGACAAATCGGTCACACCAAACCGGGTGACCATGATGCCGAAGATCGTCTTGGTGACGAACAATGCGGTGAACAAACTGGTTACGATACCGATCAGCAGCGTCAGGCCGAAACCGCGCACTTCTTCGGAACCAAACCAGAACAAAAACGCACTGGTGATGGCGGTGGTTAATTGTCCGTCAAAGATGGCGCTAAAGGCGCGGTCGTAGGCGTTGCGAAGCGCCATCTTCAGCGACAACCCGCGGGCTTGTTCTTCACGCAGACGCTCGAAGATCAGCACGTTGGCATCGACCGCCATCGCGACCGAGAGCACGATGCCCGCGACGCCGGGGAGGGTGAACGTAGCGTTTATCGCCGCCATCGCGCCCAGGATCAACACGAGGTTGATCACCACCGCGATGAACGCAACAACGCCGGATCGGTAGTAATAACCGATGAGGAAGATGGCGCAGATCACCAGACCCGCCAGACTGGAATAAAGCCCCGCGCGAAGGTTGTCGGCACCCAACTGCGGGCCGACGGTGATCTCGCTGATCGGTTCATCCCGCAACTGAGCGGGCAACGCACCGGCGTTGAGCGTATTGATCAGATCCTGCTGATCGCGACCCGAAAACCCGCCCGGCGAACTGATGATGCCCGAACCGTTGATTCGCTCATTGAGGTTGGGGGCCGTGTAAATCTCTTCGTTAAGCACAACCGCAAGCTGATGCTGCTCGCCGGTCGAGGCGGCAAAGCGTCCGGTCAGATCGCCGAACAAAAGTGCGCCGGGTGAATCGAAGTTAAACCCGACCGCGTTTTTGCCAAACTCGTCGCGTTGCTTGCTGGCACTGGAAAGTCCCCATGTCGGACGACCCGGCTTGTTGATCAGCGATCGGGCCTGATCGACATAGACGAGCATGTAACTGCGTCCCTGGTACGGCACTTCGAGTGCCCCGCGCTCGCCGGGACGGTTGACGCGAACCCACTGAGCGACATCGCCCGGCTGCGGACGCGGGCCATTCTCGCGAAGCCGTTGCGCCATCTCGGCGTAGATCGGATCGGACTGCTTGACGACGATATGGAAGCTCAGTACGCCCGAACCGGCGAGCTGACGCTTAAGCGTATCGACGTCATCCACCTTGCCGCGCAACGGGCGGAAGGTGTCATAGGCCTTGGTGAAGTTGTCGATCGCGGTCAGCCGTGCGGGAAAACCGGCGGCTTCGGTCTTGAACTTGTTGATCTGCTCGGTCCGCACTTCAGGCGGGGCATCGAGTGCGCTTTCCAGTGCCGAAACATCGAGGTTGGTGGCTTCGAGCTCTTTTTGAAGCGGATCGAGTTTATCAAACGCTTCGGCAGACGCCGCCGCGTCGCGGTTTTGCCGGGCGGTTGCCAGTGCATCATACGCCGTCGCCAGTTTCGGAAGAATCTCGCCGCGCTTTGCCGAACCGCCGACATATTCTGCCAGCTTCGCATCGCGCTCGGCACCCTTGCGGGTTTCCAGATCGTTGATCACCGAACCGAGACGGATGTTCGTCGCCTGCAACTGTTTGCGGGCTTCGAGATAATCCTTCTGCGCCGCGACCGCGACCGTGTTCTGCCGCGACGTGGGCATCTGGATCTGAATGCGCGTCGCGCCTTCGGGACGCCAGATCAGATTGCGTACGCCATTGGGATCGACGCGCAGCTTGAGTGCCGTCGCGACGTTCTCGGCCAGCTTGGGGTCGAGAATCGAGCCTTCGGGGGGCTTGATCTCGTAGGTCAGGCTGGTTCCGCCGACCATGTCGATGCCGGGCTTGAGATTGTCTCGAAACGAGATCTCGCCAGTGGGGTTGAAGAACCAGAAGAGCGACCCGGGCACGCGCGGATAGATCGCCGACAGCGCGATCCACAGCGTCAGCAGGATGGTCAGAACACGGTTGGTGTAGTTGGTTGGCATGGGGTTGTGGGCAGGCGTGGTTCGTGGCTCGTGGTTCGTGGTTCGTGGGTGGCGTTTTCCACGAATCACGAATCACGAACCACCAACCACGATTCGTACTATTTGGATTCCAATTTCTTCTCTTCAACAACCACCCGATGAATCGCCGAGCGGGTGAAACGGAGCTTGGCGTTGGTGGTCTCGTCCACCTTGACCAGCACTTCGGTGCCTTCGACATTGACGACCGTCCCAAGGATCCCGCCGATGCTTTGCACGCGGTCGCCTTTCTTGAGGCTGTCGAGCATCGACTGGCGTTCCTTTTCGGCCTTGCGCTTGGGCAGGACCAACAGAACGAAATAGACGACAACCAACAACAGGATCATCGTCAGGAAAGGCCAACTGCTCGGTGAGCTGTCTTGGGCTAGGATCGTAAGCAAAGCTATCTCCGTCATCTTCGGGTTTGCGACTATCGGTCTAAAGGCTCACACGCCGACACATTCGGCAAGTGCGTTTAATCAATCGGCAATCTGCCGTGGACCCAGCGACGATCTGGGATCGTGCGCAACAAAGTCGGCAAACGTGCCCGACTCGATCGACGCGCGGATGTCCGCCATCAACCGCTGGTAGAATCGCGTATTATGCAGACTGACAAGGATCGGTCCAAGCATCTCGGAGGCAAAAAAGTAATGTCGGATCGCCCCGCGGGTAAAATTGCGGCAGGCGTGACAGTTGCAATCGGCCTCAATCGGCTGATTATCCTGCGTATATTGGGCATTTCGGATGCGAATCGCCCCGGTTTGGGTAAACGCATACGCATTTCGTCCGTTGCGGGTCGGCATGACACAATCGAACATATCGATCCCGCAACGCACCGCTTCGACGATATCACGCGGAAAACCGACCCCCATCAGATATCGCGGTTTACCCTTTGGAAGCAGCGGCGTGGTGTGTTCCAGCACGCTTTTCATCGCCTCAAACCCCTCCCCCACCGCCAACCCACCCAGCGCATAGCCGGGCAGATCGAGTTCGATCAGCGCCTCGGCACACTTTGCGCGCAGGTCCAGATGGGTCCCGCCTTGCACGATTCCGAATAATCCCTGCGAATCCTTGCGGGCGTGATGATCCAGCGACATTTTGGCCCAGCGGAGCGTGCGATCGAAGGCTTGCAGTTGCACATCCATCGGTGCGTCGCCGGGCGGGCACTGGTCAAAACACATGATAATGTCGGCACCCAGATCGTTCTGGATCTGGATCGACCGATGCGGATCCAGATGATGCGTCGCACCGTCGATATGCGATTTGAACGTCACCCCGTCGTCGGTGATCTTGTTGATATCCGCCAGCGAAAAGACCTGGAACCCGCCCGAATCGGTGAGGATCGGCCCGTCCCAGGCCATGAATCGGTGCAGATCGCCCAGTGCAGCCACCGTTTTTTCCCCCGGCCGGAGCATCAGGTGATACGTATTGCCCAAAATGCACTCGGCCCCGCATTCGCGCAAGTGCTGTGGGAATATGCCTTTAACCGTTCCCTGAGTGCCGACCGGCATAAACGCCGGCGTCTGAAACGCCCCATGCGGCGTATGCACCACCCCACGCCGGGCGCGGGTATTAGGGTCAGTGGCGAGCGATTGATACCAAACCGGAAGCGACATCGGGCCGGAAGTGTAGCGAATGTGCGATGGGATGCGAAACGGCGATCCATCTTCAGGGGCCGATGAACGCATCGTGTGCCACCGATGGCGGTTTTGAGTATCATTGGCCTGAGGATAAATCCAATGAACAAACTACTTTCACCGATGCGCCTCCGTCCATTCCTTCGCAGGACGCGGGCAATTCTTTTGCTGATTGCGATTTTGATCGCAGCCCCGGTACGGGCTGAAGGTCTTTTCACGCTGACCAAACAGTCGGACGTGACCCGCTCCAACGTCAGCGGACTTCAGGGCAAGACATGGCCGGTCAAGGTGGGAGAAGCGGACATCTGCCTTTGGAAGGACGACAAGGTGGCGGTTTACAGCATCACCATCGACACCATGTTCAAGGCCGCCTATCCGTGGTGGAAGGAACAGTGCGCCAAGTACAAAGTCACGCTTCCCATCACCGTCCTGTGCGTGCCGAATCTGGTCGGGTCTTCCTTTGGGGAGTGGCCGGACTGGCAGAAGTACGTCGCCGATGGTTTCGAAGTGGCTTCGCACACCATGACCCACGGGGCGGGGTTCAAAAAAGACGCCGCCGGAGACTGGGTCGCGCCTGCGGGCTGGCTAGGGGCCGAGTGGGAATATTCTGAGTCTCGGAAGCAGATCGAGGCCAATATCCCCAATTACCGGGTCCGCTCGATGTGCCCCGCCGGCGGGGGAGGAAAAGCGTTTCGCGACAAGACAACTGCGGCGAAGTTTTACCTCTGCCAGCGTAACGGTGCCCGCATGTTAAACCGCCCTGGGAATATCGACTACCAGAGCATCAACTACACCAGCGGCGCGAGTATGGGCGCAAATCTGGGCAAAGGGACCGAAAACCAGGATGCCGAGAACCTGTTCAAGCCAGGCGAGGCGTATTACCGAGGTTGGGCGGTGATGATGCTCCACTGGGGTGAGCAGGACCGCAAATCCGATGCGTTCCATTCCATGGTCAAGATACTCGATTTTTTCCAAGGGACCCACGCCGCGGACGTTTGGCCCGGCCTATTTGGCGATGTCGCCCAATACGGACAGGAGCGCGACACCGCCACCCTGAAAATGGACGAGGTCACCCCTGAGCGGATCTCCGGCACGCTTACCTGCCTGATGGATCCAGCGCATTACCAGTATCCCCTCACCATCAAGGTCCGGATCGACAACGCCTGGAAGCAGGTCACCGCCACCCAGAAAAACGCAGCGATCCCTGCCACCGTGATCACCCACGAGGGGAATAACTACGCTTTGGTCGATGTCGTGCCCAACCGAGGCCCGTTCACACTTTCTCAGAAGGCTGGATGATTCGAAGCGTGCCTTGGTGCCGGGTCTGCGTGGCGTGGGTTCGGGCAGGGGTGTAGCGGTGTTGTAGCGGTCACGCAGCAGGTCCAAAGCGATGTGGCGTTGCAGGCTCAGGCGGACGACCCGAAAAACCAGAGAAGAAATAATGTGGACCTGTCCCGAATGCCATTCGCTTAAGCATTTTCACCCTGTTTTTCTTGGTGTTTTCTCACCTCTCTCGGCACCGTCAGCAGGTCGTATTCCTTCATTCGGCGGCGTCGGGCACGCGGTTCCTG
>JBGSMH010000142.1:0-4991 GCA_041740275.1 Phycisphaerae bacterium | reverse complement strand
CCGGCAACGTGCGGCGACGCCATCGACGTGCCGCTCTTGTTTCCGTAGCCGCCGCTTGGCGTGGTCGATCGAATAGTGTCACCGGGAGCGGCAATATGCACATTGCTTCCCCAGTTGCTCCAACTGGGTCGGCCATCCGATGAATTGGTAGCCGCCACCGCGATGGAATTGGGCTCGCCATTGGTCGCGGGGCTAAAACCGGTACTGGAGACATTTACCCCGTCATTCCCCGCCGCCGCGACAAACATAATGTTGTGGGCGGCATTGACCTTGATGGCGTCTTTGACCGACTGCGACGTGCTTCCCAGACTGCCGTAGCTATTGTTCGATGCCACGACATTGACGCCCTGCTGCTTCAGCGCGTTCAGATAACCCAAGGCCGCGATGTAGAGTGAGGAATTGGTGTAATTATCCGGGAAGATATCCAACGGCAGGACTTTGACGTTCCAACTGAATCCGGTCACGCCCACGCCATTGTTGCCCACCGCGCCGATCGTCCCCGAGACATGCGTGCCGTGATCGCCGTTATCGACGGTTGCGGTGCTATTGCCGAAGTTCCAACCTTTGATGTCGTCGATATAGCCGTTGCCGTCGTCGTCGATGCCGTTGCCGGGC
This sequence comes from Phycisphaerae bacterium, assembly GCA_041740275.1. Taxonomy (GTDB): domain Bacteria; phylum Planctomycetota; class Phycisphaerae; order Tepidisphaerales; family Tepidisphaeraceae; genus BPJO01. The sequence goes on along the minus strand of JBGSMH010000142.1, from coordinate 4,376 downwards.
GTCTCGCGTGTGTTAACGAAGATGTTGGCCGCCAGATCGGGGTGCGACACTTGCGTGCCGGTATCGAGGACTGCGACGACGATGTCGCTGGACCCGGTGGTCTGATCCCAAGCCGCCGGGGCGTTGATCTTGGGCCAGGCCCATTGTGAGGAATAGGTGCTGTCGTTGGGGATGGCGGCCGGTGCGGCGATCGCGAAGTTCGGCTCGATATAGCTGTAACCCTGAATCGTGCTGAGGGTGGTTGCCAGGGCGCGATAGCTGGTCGATTCGGGGGCTTTGATCAGAAATGCGCCGTCGAGGTAGGTGAAGCGTTCGACGCTTACGCCGCTGAGTTTGCCAGCGACCAGATTCCTGGCGGCATTGAACTGCTTGCGGGCATTGCCGGAGAAATCATCGAAACGGACGATCCACTCCCCCGCCATCGTCTGGGTGCGCTGGCCCATCCACCACGACTCGCGCAGGCCTTTGTTGAAGAGGGAGGTTGCGGTAACGCCCGACTTTTCGGCAACGCTCGCCAAATCAGCGGCACTTCTGCTGATCGCGTGGGTCGCGTAGCGTCCGAGGCGTGAGAACGTGAGCGACGACGCTGCCGTTGGGGCGTTTTTCTTGAATGTTGCGGTGAGGACGTCGGTCGGCCCAGCAATCGCTTGATCGATCACACTGGAAACGCCCGCGAGCAACACGCGCTTCTCCAATGACTCCGCCAGCGGATGTCGAACTGATACGACCTGCGACATGCGTTTTCCGATCTGACCTGGGTGCCCGTTCCTCACTCCGCTCGCCACAGATTGTGACGAAACGCCGCACCTATAATTTAGACCGCTCACCAACCGCAAGCAAGGACGAAATAATCACATAGGGGTTGTTAACTTGGGTAATTTGAGGCGCGGACGAGCCCGCAGTCGTAACACCGATGCGGCCCGGACACTTTTCATGCGACAAAATCTCCCGCCAGCGGTATGAATAACAGCAAGAACGGCGATTAAACCGATGGAGTGGTTATGCTAAAGCATCTTTTTATTGCGGTGATCGGGCTTTCGATCCTCACGCCGGTGACTTTCGGGCAGGCGTTTGAGAATCCCAAAGCCAACATTCCGCCCCAAGCCAAGCCGCAGCGTCGAAACGCCGGCGAAGGCTTTCCGCCACTCCCTTTGCCGGCCACGCCACTTCGTCGCAGCGAGAAAAAGCGCGAACCCTCGCCGCCAGCGTTGGTCGGGTCGGTCACGTTCGCCAAGGGATCGATCAAGGGTGCGGGCAACGATTGGCAGACAACCATCGTCGATATCGAACAGTGGGTGCATTGGACCAACAATCAGTTGGGACAGAAGTATCGCTTCGTCCAGACCGATTTTTCAAAGTTCAGCTACGACCCGACTGAATTGCCGATCCTGTATTTTACGGGTTGGCAGGCCTTGCCGGAGTTTGACGAGGGGACGATCCAAAAACTGCGTCAATACCTGACCGATGGCGGGACCTGGGTGGTCCACAGCAATTGCGGCCGACCGGAATTTAACGATAGCTTCCGGCGCGAAATCCGCCGAATCTTCCCCGATCGCGAGTTGGCAGCGATCCCGACCGATCATCCGCTCTTCTCATCGTTTCACCCGATCAAGGAAATGCGCGTCCGCAAGAACAAAGAGCCTTTTAAGTCGATCCCGCCTTATCTTGAAGTCGTGAACATCGGCACACGGGCGGCGGTGATCTTCAGCCCGATCGATCTGTCCTGCGGGTGGGACGTCGAGAAGAATCCCATCGAAGGCGGAATCCTCTACCATCAGGCCGACGCGCTGAAGCTTGGTGCCAACATCACCACCTACGCACTGGCGGAGTATCAGTACGGCCGATTCTTCGCGCACGAGAAAATCTATCACCAGACCGATCAGGCGACGCGCGATCAACTGGTCCTCGGACAGATCGTCCATAACGGCGACTGGGATCCGGTCCCGCACGGAATTCCGAATCTGCTCAAGACCATCGATCAAAGCACGACGCTGAATGTGCAGTTCAAACGCATCGCGGTCGATCCGGCCAAGGATGATGTCTTCCGTTTTCCGGTCCTGATGATGATCGGACAACGCGATTTCCAATTCTCCGATGTCGCGGTCAAACGCCTCCGCGAATACCTCGATAACGGCGGCGTGCTGTGGGTCGATTGTGCGGTCGGCGCCAGCGAGTTTGATCGCGCGTTTCGGCGTGAGATCAAGAAGGTCTACAAAGACAAGGAACTCAAAGCCCTTCCCGTCGATCACCCGATGCTCACGTTTGTCGCCGACGCACGAAAGGTGAAACTCGCCCCGCTGGGCGCACAGTTGTTTCCCGGCATGAACACACCGGCGATCGAATCGATCGAAGTCGATGGATTGCTGCCGGTGGTTTATTCACGCCTGTCGATGAGTGCCGGCTGGGAGAAACTCCCCCGCGCCTACAATGTCGGGTATAGCGATGAAGACGCCACCAAGCTGGGCGTCAACGCACTGATGTATCTGGTCACGCACTGATTTTTTGGGTTTATCGGACGATTTTGTGGCGTTCGCCCGATAACGTCGCCGGGAACAGGCGTGTTAAAACGAAGTGCCTGCAAAATCTGCGCGTTCGAACTAAAGCGTGCAGATGGCTGGTCGATATATCTCTTGTCAGCGGCATGATGCGGCTGACAGGGAGAAACAATGCTAATGTCAGCGACCAAGACAAAAGACGTGCTCACCACCGGCGAAGTCGCCAAGATCTGCAACGTCGCACCGCGTACTGTCAGCAAATGGTTCGATTCGGGCACCCTCACCGGCTACCGCATTCCCGGCAGCAAGGACCGGCGAATCCCGCTGTCGCAACTGATCAAGTTCATGAAGCATCACGGCATGCCCCTCAACGGGCTGATGACCGGTGCAACCCGCGTCATGATCGTTGATGACGAACAGGACATCGTCGAGGTGCTTGAACGCATCCTCGAAGACGAAGCCAAGTATGAAGTCGAAGTCGCCAAGAGCGGTTTCATGGCGGGCATTACTGCGGAAAAGAGCAAGCCGCACGTCATCCTCCTGGACATGCACCTGAAAGACATCGACGGACGAGAAGTCGCCAAATTGGTCAAAGGCAACTCTGACCTGCAACTGACCAAGGTCATCGCCATGAGCGGCAAAATGAGCGAAGAAGAACTCAAATCGCTCAGCAACACCGGCACGTTTGATGGCTATCTCAAGAAGCCGTTTAACGTGCGACACGTGATCCAGACCATCGAAGACGCCACCAGCGTCGTCTATTGAGCCGGACTATCGTTGATCAAAAATCGAACCCGCCCGCGCCGATCATTCAGCGCGGGCGGTGTCTTTTTCGTTACGGCATGATGACCTGACCGGCATCGAGATCAACAGTGCGATGGTTCGCTCGGTAGACCTGTGCGGATTCGGACGTGTTGAATACGATCGTGTGTGTGACGCCCGCGACATCGAACACACGAACAACCCGCAGCGCCGGATTGTCGCAGGCGATGATCGGGTCCGCATTCTTCTCGGCAAGCACCTTGGCGGCATCCGCGCCGATTGTCGAAACCATCCACGCGCAGTCGAGCAGAATAGTCCCTGGATCGGCGAACCACGGCTCTCCGGATCGGTGCGTGACACAGAACTGATCGACGCTCAGATTCGGGTATTTCCCGCCCCGAAGCGATGCCGCGCGGTCAATCGTGATCGGCAGATTGGGCGAGAGCGAGATCGCCGATAACTTGTCGTCAATCGTTGCCCATTGTGATTGCAGATCGTGTACGCCCACTTGTCGCGTCCCAGAGGATACCCAGGACCGCCTGGCGGTGGTGACCGTCCGTTGATGGGCGTTGTAAACGTCGTTGGGGATATTGAGCAGCATCCCCCGCACCGAACGCACGATCGCGCGTGCCGGACCGACTCGGCAAACCTGAATGCCAACGACGCTGTGACCATCGGGCAGTGCGACGAATGCGATCGCGTGGGTGGCCAGTTCCTTGGACTGCCACCCCTCGGCCAGTTGCGCATTCACGCCTTCGGCAACCAACCCGCTGGTGGCAAAACCGCCGGAAAAGGTGTCGATCTTGTGGGAGATCAGCCGCCGACCCGCTGAAGATGCCACATTCGAGGAATAACCATGGCTCACGAACTGAATGTCCCCGGCAAGATTGTGATCCCACTCCGCCAGATTGCTGTCGGCGGGCGAGAGACACAGCCCCTGCGTCAGTCCATTGGCGCGCCACGCGAACGATGCCAGTCGTGTCGGCGATCGGTGCAGCACCGCGCCGTACTCGTGATCCGACCAGATCGTCTCGGGTTCCTCGACTTTGGTTTCAACGGGCGCCTTGACGATCGGCGCGTACGCAAGCGCCATGCTCAATCCCGATGCGCGATCGCCTT
>JBGSMH010000141.1:0-6302 GCA_041740275.1 Phycisphaerae bacterium | reverse complement strand
GGCTCTGCGGTCGATCAGGTTTTCTTCGTGTGCTTCGGTTTCGACGGGCGCAGCAAAAAGGGGCGAGGCAGGCCTCGCCCCTTCAAAGATTGAACGTCCCAGGCAAGCGGCTTATTACCACCAGTGGAAGTGCTTTTTCGTCGGAGTCGCTGCGCCAGGGGCATAGAAACGCAGGTCCTGTGCGTTTACTGCGCCGGCATGTCCGTCGATGAAGACGAAGTTGGCGGTGCCCGATGCGGTGACCGATTCGACGTTCCCCAGAGCGTTTCGATCATACTTCGCGTTCCCGTGACGAATTCCGGGCATTCCCGCATCGCCCATCTTGCGAGTTGTGGAGTAATTCGCCGGCCAGCTGCCAGTGGGCATACCGGGTGCACCGGTGGTGGTGTTCCAATTAATGCCAAACCGCCAGCCATCGGATGTGTATAGAAACTGTGAGTCGCCGGTCGTCGTGCAGTCCCCAACGTAAATCACTTCAGTGGGATTGGGGATGTGATTGCGTTTGAGGATATTGCGCCCGAGGGCCCCGTTCATCGCGTAGCTGGGGAATCGCTGGTCATCCATGCGACCCGGACAGTTGAAGATGCTGTATTTATTCCACTGGATCTCATTGAATCCGGTCCCCGAATTAAGTGCGCCAATGGGGATTCCCATGGAAGTCTGCAATCGCGTTTGCCACATCGTATTGAAGAACGTTCTGTCGGGGGTTCCCGTCGGAGCATTCATGTAGGGAAGCGGGAGAGAGCCTTTGTTGTCATTGGCGTAGATATTGGCGGCGATGCCGATTTGCTTGAGATTGGAGAGGCACTTGACATTGACCGCCGCCGCTCTAGCACGCGACAAGGCGGGCATGAGAATCGCGATCAGCACGGCAATGATGCCAATGACAACCAGCAATTCGACCAAAGTAAACCCCGAACGACGAGATGCCGAACGCGTCCACATAATATAACTCCTCAAAACAGAAGTGACCGTCGTAACCACCCAACAAGGCGGCTAACTTTTTTACTATCTAATCCGCACCGCGAAATGAACCTGCGCAAACCTATAAATTCTGCGCTACTCCAAAAGCATAGCAGTCAAGCGGTTCCCGTCAAGAAAAATCTTGTGTTTTATCCTGTCATGGCGGCGTCACACTATTCTCGGCGATAAACAAGGATTGAACGCCCGCTTGACACACAAAACTTGTCGCGTGTCGTGCCTCGATCGGGCGTTTGTGGTTTAATCACCGCCGACCATGCCCGCACCGGTGCTGGAATATCAAAACCCCGACGACTACCGCATGACGCTTGGCGATCATCTGGAGGAACTACGCCGCCGATTGATCCTGTCGATTCTCGGCTTCGCACTGGCGATGGGGGCCTGCCTGTTCTATGGCAAGGAGGTGCTGGCGATCTTCTGCAAGCCGCTGCTGGAGGTGATGCAGGAGTATGAAGTCAGCCCGATGCTCTTCATGGGCAATCTGTCGGACGGCTTCATGGTCTATCTGAAGATCAGCATGATCGCGGCATTGGTAATCGCCAGCCCGTGGATCGTCTGGCAACTGTGGCTATTTGTCGCGGCGGGCCTCTATCCGCACGAACGCAAGACCGTCACCCGGTACATCCCGCTGAGCCTGTCGCTACTAATCGGCGGGTTGCTGTTCGTCTATTACCTGGTTCTGCCCTGGACGATCCAGTTCTTCATGGCGTTTAGTATCAGCATCCCACTGCCAGACATGGGTGGCAATATCGTCCCGACAACTCAGGCAACGGAGTTTGTGCTGGTGCCGAAGGTCTCCGGCAACCCGGCCGGGGCGCCGGATCTGTCGATGTGGTTTGATACACACCAGCAACGGCTGAAGATGATGGTCGCCGGGAAAGTTCGCGTCATCCAGTTCGGGCCGGAGAATCTGGTCGCGCCGCAGATCCTGCTGGGCGACTATATCGACCTGGTGCTGGGGATGTTGGTGGTCTTTGGGCTGAGTTTCCAATTGCCGCTGGTGATATTGGCGTTGTGTACGATCGGAATACTGGAGCCTGAAACGCTGCGCGGGTCGCGGAAGATCGTTTACTTTGCGATGGCGATCGTGGCCGCGGTCATCACGCCCGGCGACGTCATCACCGCCAGCGTCGCGCTGGCGATCCCACTCTGTCTCCTATTCGAACTCGGCATCTGGCTCGGCGCCCGCGCCCCGCGTCGGGAGATCGTTTGAGCGGATGGAAACACATGTGTCCGCAGACTCTCCAAACTTCAAACTTCGTGCTTCCTTCGTGACACCTTCGTCCCTTCGTGAGCTCTGCGAATTAAAACCCATTCGTCGCGATCTCGACGCTCTTGAGTAGCGCCATCGCCTTGTTCTTGCACTCTTCGTATTCGCTGGCGGGGATGGAGTCGGCGACCACGCCGGCGCCGGCCTGCACGTCGAAGCTGCCGTTGCGCCAGACCATCGTCCGCAGTGCGATGCAGGTGTCGGTGTTCCCGGCAAAATCGAAATACCCCACCGCGCCGCCGTAAGGCCCGCGGCGAGTCGGTTCGACCTCATCAATGATCTGCATCGCGCGAATCTTGGGCGCACCACTGACCGTTCCTACTGGCAGGCTTACCCGCAACGCATCAAACGAATCCTTGTCCGCCGCCAGCGTCCCGGTGACATTGCTGGAAATGTGCATGACGTGGCTGTAGCGCTCGACCGACATGCAATCATCGACGACCACGCTGCCGATCTCACAAACCCTGCCAATGTCGTTGCGGTGCAGATCAACAAGCATGATGTGCTCGGCCCGCTCCTTGGGGTCGGCCAGCAGTTCCTTTTCCAGTGCCTGATCCTCCAACTTGGTCTTGCCGCGCCGGCGCGTCCCGGCCAGCGGACGCGTGGTCACCTTGCGATCCTGCACACTGCACAGCACCTCCGGCGACGACCCGATCAGACAACACATCGGCGTCTTCAAAAAGAACATGTAAGGCGACGGGTTGACGATCCGCAGTGCGCGATAGACATCAAACGGATTGGCCTGACTGCTCACGCGAAGTCGCATCGACGGGACAAACTGGAAGATATCCCCGGCCTTGATGTATTCGATCCCCTTGGCGACGCCAGCCTCGTACTGCTCTTTGGAAAGGTTGCTGGAAAAGTTGAGCGTCAGCGGGGCGTGCGGATCGACCTCACCCAGCCGCGTGCTCGAAGGTTGCTGCAACAACTGCACGATCCGATCGACCCGACGCGATGCGTCGCGATACGCTTCGGCATAGCGAGCGGATTTTTCCTCACTGCCCACTGCATCCCGATCGACAAACGCATTGGCGACGACTTTGATGGTCTTATCGACGTTGTCGAAGATGACCAGTTCGTTATAGAGCCCGAAAAGCACATCGGGCAGGCCGCGATCGTCTTTCGGGGCGGCGGACAGTTTTTCGGATTCGTAGTATCGAATCAGATCATAAGCGGCGTAACCGACCAACCCGCCGGTGAAGGTGGGCAAACCCGGCAGCGTCGCGACCTTTCGCGGCGGGAGCATCTTCGACAGATCCGCGAGCGGATCGCTTGTACTAAACCGCTCGGCGGGCTTGCCCATGCGGACAATCGACGCCTCTCCGTGGATGGCGGTATAGAGCGCGCTCGGGTTGGTCGCGATAAAGCTGTGCCGCCCGATCTTCTCCCCGCCGACGACGCTTTCGAGCAGAAACGCGTTGGCGTCGCGCCCCAGGACTTCAAACGCGGTGACCGGCGAAAGATGGTCCGAAAGCAATTGGCGATACACCGGCACGACATCCATGCCGTCCGCGAGGGTGGTGAACGATTCAAGATCAGGAAAATACCGGGGCATGTCTGTCAGATTCGGTCAGACGGGCAGTAAAAGCAAGCGGGTAAAATGGGACACGGATTGCACAGATGGGTATGGATCGACACGGATAGGAGATTGACTTGACCTTTTTCACCATCGAGTCTGATCGACAACCGTCACTGATTCAACAACAGTCGCATTCCTTTGGCGATGATTGCTGCCCGCGAGACATCCTCACTCGTCGCCGCCGCATCGATCGCGGCCAGCAAGTCGCGCGGCATCGACACCAAAACCCGCGCGACATGATCCTCTATAGGCTTGACGGGTCGTCCGCGCCGACGACGGATTGTGGACGCCGTCTGCTTCATCGTGCTCCATTGTGCGTCCGTCAGCGGCTTGCCCTGCACCTTACGCGGCGGCTCATACCGCGCCGCCTCCGCGTCAAACTGCTCCTGTGTCATTGCCGCGTAGCGGTCCGATGCTCGTTTTGGTTTTGCCATAATTCACCGGTGCCCGTGACACCTGAAAACCAGCCACATGATTAAGGCCGGTGTGAGTGTTGTACCAAAGTTGAAATGTCCGGTCTTATCCAAGTAGAAATGTCCGGTTTCGGACATCGCTTCCGAAGTAACAAAAAACGTCAGTTCACCCTCTTATCCGTGCCGATCTGTACTTATCCGTGCAATCTGTGTGCTATTCTCACTTTCACTTACCGGAACCGAATCGAAAGACCTGCAGCCGATTGTTTCCGGCGTCGGCGACGATGATTCGGCCGTCGCTGGCGACGGCGGCCCAGGGGTAGTTCAGTTCGCCGGGTAGTCGGCCGGTCGTGCCCCAGGTGGCGATGGCTTGGCCGGTGGCGCGGTCGATCTTTTGCACGCGGTTATTGCCAAACTCGGTGATGATCAGGTTCTGGTCGGCGTCCAGTTCCAGTCCGTATGGGAAACGATACTCGCCCGGCGAACCCCCGGAACGGCCAAAGTGCTGGATCAATTTCCCGTCGAGCGTATAGACCGCGATACGGTGATTGCAGGCGTCGGCGATATAGAGTTCATCCTCCACGATCGCGATGCTCTGCGGCCGGGCAAAATCGAGCGGGCCGGTGCCGATCTGTCCCCAGCCGCGCAGGCAATTTAGATCACGATCAAAGACCTGAATGCGATTGTTATCCCCATATTCGCTGATGTAGATGTTTCCCGCTTGATCGAACGCGACATCGGTGGGCAGATCAAACTCGCCCGGGCCACTGCCGCGGTTTCCGAAGCGGCGGACCTCCTTGCCCTCGGGCGTGAAGACCAGGATGCGGTGATAGTGCGTATCCGGAACCCACAAATTGCCGTCGGGGGCGACGGTCAGGCCGACGGGCTTGCCTTGCGACCACTCGCTCAATCGCCAGGCGTTGAGGAATGTGCCGTCGCGATCAAACCGCTGGATCAGTGCGTTGCGATCAACGATGTAGATTGACCCATCGACCGGCGAGCGGGCGATGGCACGGGGATAGATCATCTCGCCCGGCCCGGTCCCGGCGCGGCCCCAGATTGCCTCGGGTTGAGGCGATTCGGAACAGGAGAGATTGAATAGGATGATCGCGGCGCAAAGCACCCACGTGCACGCTGACGCATGACACCGATCGATGATCGTTTTTGATGTTAATGTCATGGTGAGCGCGTCCGGCTTCGTACGATCGTCCACAATATCACCGACGTCCAACCGACCAAAAGGACAATGACGCAGAGGATGAGCGAAGACTCCATCATCGGCCCGTAGCGCTGCATGTGAACCCAGGTCAGCAGCATCGGCACGAGCGAGGGCGGGACCAACAGTGCGGTGGCGGGGACTTCGGTGAGGCTTAGTGCGCCCATCAACAGCCCGGCCAGCAGGATGACCGACCAGCCCATGCCAAGGATCACGCGATAAAACGATTGCCACGCCGACGCCCCATCGACACCGGCCATCTCCTGATAGCTTCGCCAAGCCCCGCCATGCAGGGTCGCGCCGGCGAGCAATCCGATCCATGCGAATCGCGAGACGTGGGCAAGAACGACGGGCAGGTTGCTGTCGAGGATTTGCACGCCGAAGTCGGTGGTGCCGAACATTCGGAGCAATGCGATGGCGGTGAATTGGCCGCCGATCAGGAAGCTGGCCAGCGATAGCAGTAGCGTCAGTCGCGGCCGGACCATCGCCGCCAGCGACGCGATCAACATCCCCAACGCGCCGGTAGCGGTCGCGATACCAACCGACCATTTCAGTTGCGGCCATAGCTCGATCGCCACTTCAATCGGATTAAACACCCGATCCAGCGCGGCCACCATCGCGCCGATGGGCAGACCGATCGACGCCAGCACGATTGCCCAGGCGCCGATCGTCCAACCCGATCCGGCGCCAAGCCGCGTCGGCGGGGGAGATAGCTCGATGGTTTCATCCAGTCGCAGGCGTCGGGTGATGACCAATGCGACACCCGCAAGAACGCAGGAGAGCACGATCACCGGCACACCCGCCGCCAATGCGAGCGAGGCGCGTCCGGGCAGGTCGGATGTG
>JBGSMH010000140.1:0-7366 GCA_041740275.1 Phycisphaerae bacterium | reverse complement strand
GCACGCGGGACCGCGACCACCGAGCAGTGCATCGACGCCGCTCGAGCGTTTTATAAAGATAGGAATTTCGTCAAAGTCATCGACAAGGCCCCGCACACCAAGTGGGCCGCCGGGTCGAACCTGGCGTTCGTGTCGTACGCGTGCGACCCGACACGAAACCTGGTGATCGGGCTCTGCGCCATCGACAACCTCGGCAAAGGCGCCGCCGGTCAGGCAATCCAAAACGCCAACCTCATCTGCGGCCTGCCCGAAGAAACCGGCCTGGCGACGACCAGCGTCTGGCCGTGAGTTCAAACCGGGAGCCCAGACCGGTACTGTCGCGCTTTTCTGTTCTTGCATCAACTCGCGACTCTTCGTCTCTTCGCGTCTTCGCGCACTCGGGTGCGCGAAGGCGCGAAGAGGCGACGTTTCGCGAACCGATTGCCTTGGCACGTCAGATTTTTTGAGCCGAAGCGGGGTTTGCGACTGGCACAGGGTCGGTTCTTGAATCGAATCTAGAACTGCCCTTTGTGTCACGCGTCGCCAGCGACGCGGCTAACGGGGCGCGAGACAATCGCTCGCGCGGGTGGTGGCGACTGGCACGGGGTCGGTTCTTGAATCAAATCGAGAACTGAGGCGAATCAACGATTGAAGTGCAACACGACGCCGAAAACTTCGGCTGGGGTGCGGTAGTTGAGGCACTTCGTTGGGCGATTATTCAGTGCCGCGGCGATGCGTGTAACCCGGCCGAACAACCTCAGAAGCGGTTCTCGCAGGAGCGCCGCCTTATCGCCTTTCGCCGGTGTCGAGTAGCACGCCGAGCGCGACTGCGACGCGTCGGTCGAGGGTTCGCTTCGGGTCGTCGCATAGATCCAGGACATATCGGTCGAGGATCGTGAGCTTGCGGTTGAATGTGCCGAGTCGCTCGCCCTCCGATGAGCGGATCACAAAATTGGTCAAAGACCCGATCCACGGGACGCCAATGTGTCTCAGCCAAACCAGCAACACCCGGCGCAAGGCCGCCAGCAGCAACGAATCCTCCTCTGCGATGCAGATCACCCGGGACCGGTCGGGCGTGCGAACGGTCCAGTGCACGCGAAACAAACTTCGCAGATAGTTCCGCTCGATCACCGCCAGCACATTCCTGTTCAAATCGCGCAGCGTGTAGGTGACATGGAAGAATGCGAATCGCGTTATCTGGGGAACGTCCATCGTCTTGCGCGTGTAACTGGAGTCAGTGTAAAAGTAGGTCGCGCGAAGTGGCATGTAATAGACGTAAAAGCACGCGCCCGCGACGCAGCCCAAGACTGCACCGGTCATGACGATGACCGTGTAGAGCGTGTTCGAGCGCTTGTGGCCGTCGTGGAGGTACTCGCCAAGGAACATCGAGGCGAAGAAAACGACCATGATGATGAAACCGAAGATGATGTTGGCCTTGGTCCGTTCCTGCCACTGTCCGGGCCGCTTGGCGCTAAAGCGAAGGTTGCCGTACTCGTCGGTGCTGTCGTATTCCTCGTGCACCGTGAGGAGCTTCTGCTTGATTAGGAATCGGTCGCGATCGTACGGATCGATTGGCGCGGCTGCGGGCGGCCGCGAGCCCTCGTGCAGGGGACGCGCGACAAACGTCGTGCGGCAGGTCGAGCAACGGGTCAACTGACCCGCGAAGGGGTCCTCAAACGTCTGCGTCGCGCCGCAACTGCATCTGGCTTGGAAAGGCATGCGAACGTCCCCGGTCGATAGAATCCATCATGCACATTCCGCACGCCGAATCAACGACTGGTACGGGCGCGAGACAATCGCTCGCGCGGGTGGTGACAGCGTAGTGTCAGTGGATACAAGAACTCGGCGGATTTGCCTGATTTTGCCGCCGACTTTTGGGATTTTCGGGGGTATAATTGGCTGGTCGTTTTTGCTCCGTTTGGAGATGCGTCACTCGTGTCCCGACGCGCTGTGATCGCACTGTGGCAATTTTGTAGAAAGGCTAAACTCCGGCCGGAAAGGTAGGAGCTGCAACAGTTGCACGCTGGCGCGCAACACTTGAGGGGTGTCAGAATCGCCAAGTCTCACAGCGGCAAGCAGTTACGTTTTCCGTGTGGGTCAAAACGGTTGCAACAAATGCAACAAGTGAAAAGTAGTGGGCAGTCGGCGGTGGGCAGTGGGCAGGTTTCCGATCGAAAATCGGACGCCCAAATCGCAATTCCCGCTCTCAATTATTCTCGGTGTTTCTGACTTCGACGAGCTCAGCCGAGTCGTGGCGCTATGGCAAAATCGGTTTTTGGCCTTTGTATTTTGAGTCGTCAAATGACCGAACAATTATGAAGTGCGACAAAATAGCCTATACTTGAGTCGATACGACTATGGGTTTACTCGATCAGATCAATCAGCCGTCGGATTTGAGGCCGCTTTCCATCGATCAGTTGGAGGTGCTGGCCAAGGAGATTCGCGAGCGAATCTTCTCCGCCGTCAGCACGAATGGCGGGCATTTGGCGTCGAATCTAGGGGTGGTGGAACTCACCCTTGCCCTCCACAAAGTGTACGACTTCGGTGCGTATCCGACGGGTCCGGATCGGCTGCTGTTTGATGTCGGGCATCAGTGCTACCCTCACAAGATGCTGACCGGCCGGGCCGGGCAGTTTAATACGTTAAGGAAAAAAGGGTCGGTCAGCGGTTTCCCATCCCCCGAGGAATCGGCGTTTGATCTGTTCGCAGTCGGCCACGCCGGGACCGCCATCAGCACCGGCGTTGGATTGGCGAGAGGCGACGAAGCCCAAGGCCGCAGCAACCACGTCGTCTGCGTCGTCGGCGATGCGTCAATCGTCAACGGGCTGGCGTTTGAAGGACTGAACAATGCCGGCACGCTCAAGCGGCAAATGTTGATCATCCTCAACGACAACGGGATGAGCATCTCGCATCCGCAAGGCGCACTGGCCGAATACATGGAACGCGTGCGCGTGAGTACGACTTACGAAGAGTTTAAGCGCTACTCCGAAAAGATCGTCCACACCCTCCCCACCCGCGTCGGCCATGCCATCGAGCACGCGTGGGATGCGTTTTGTCGGTCGGTCAAAGGCGCGATGTGGGACGGGGCGTTGTTTGAGAACATGGGCATCAAATACATGGGCCCGATCGACGGGCATGATCTGCCGGGGCTGGTCAACTTTCTGAGTGAGATCAAACACGTCGATAAGCCGGTGCTGTTGCATGTGAAGACTCGCAAAGGTGAGGGATACGAAGTCTGCACCAACGAGCCGACGAAGATGCACTCTCCGGCGGCGTTTGTGGTCAATGGGTGTCGGATCGAGACCAAACCGTCCGGCCGAAATTGGACGACCGCGTTTGCCGATGCGTTGATCGAAATCGCCAAGGACGATCCGAAGGTGATGGCACTAACCGCCGCCATGCCGGATGGCACGGGGTTGAGCAAATTTGAGAAAGTGTTGCCCAGGCAATACCTCGACACCGGCATCTGCGAAAGCCACCTGGTCGCGATGGCGGCGGGGATGAATAAGTCGGGTCTCAAACCTGTCGCGGCGATCTATTCGACGTTCATGCAGCGGGCGTTCGATCAGGTGTGGCAGGAAGTGGTGCTCAACGGATTGAAAGTCGTTTTCGCACTCGATCGCGCCGGATATGTCGGAGACGACGGCGCGGTGCACCACGGGTTTATGGACCTGGCGTTTTTGCGGCCGATGCCGGGGATCGTGTTGATGGCACCGAGTGACGAGGCAGAACTCAAACGCTGCCTGCGGCTAGCGCATCAGTCCGATTCACCATGTGCACGTCGCTACCCGCGCGACAGCGTACCGGCCTTTGGTTTGGACCAACTTAAGCCCAGTAATGCCGAGTGGAAAATGGGCGTTTCGCGGACGCTTCGCGACGGAAATGACGCGACGATCATCAGCTACGGGGCGCTGACCGAAAGCGCACTGGTGGCCGCCCAGACGTTGAGCGAGGAAGGGATCAGTGTCTCGGTGATCGACGCACGATTCTGCAAGCCGCTGGATGGCGCGATGCTCAAACGGGTGCTGCGCGATGGTCATCCGACGATCACGCTCGAAGACCATGCTGTCACCTGCGGGTTTGGGGCCGCGGTCGTCGAACACGCTCAGCAGAACGGCTTGCCCACATCGCATCTGATCCGACTCGGTCATCCCGATCGGTTGATCGGACACGCGACACGGATGGAGCAACTGGCCGAGGTTGGGCTGGATGCGTCGGGGATCGCTTCGACGCTGCGGGATGCCGTGCGATCAGCGCGGCAATCGGCGAGACAGACGACGCATGCCTGAACTTATTCGTTCGTAATTATCCGTCGCCGGCTAACGGGATTGGGTCATTCTCAGTGCACCGGCGAGCGTTCCCATCAAGCCCATGCCGAAGGTTTCGCTGGCTCGGGTGATCCCGTGCTGGGCTTCTTCGCCGCGTTTGTTGCTCGGAGCGGTTCCGCCCAGCCAGCCATCGACGAACAGGTGATTGGCCAACCCGTCCCAGCACCGTCGCGCCGCCGTCACCGCTTCGGCACCAACGAATCCCAACTCGTTCGCGTACACCATCGCCGCCGCGATCCCGGCAGAACCAGCGGTATCAGGCGGGCGGCCGGGCTCATCGAAGAAATTGTCCCACAGCCCATCCGCCCGCTGAAACCGCATCGCCCACGCCACCCGCTCGGCGATGTGATCGGCCAACTCACGCCAGCGCGGCTCGGCATCCACGCCGACCAATCCGAGACACTTCACATTCCCCAGCAAATACCAACCCACGCCCCGCGCCCAGTTGCGATAGGTTCTGTGCGTGCCGTGGTGTCGCAAATAAATGCAGCCCTCGAAAAACAGCTTCTCCCGCCGGTGTGACAGTTCGTTGAAAGCCAGATCGATCAGATCACTGCGACCCCGTGATGCCGCGATTTGCAGGAGTGTGTACGCAACGGTGTAACACCCCTCGCACGTCGCATCTTTGCTGGCACTATTCCGCAGATAGTCGGCGGTGATGTCGACGATCGGGTGATGGGGTCGGTACCGCACCACACTGGCAATCGGAAGCGTTGCTTCGATGATCGAATAAGAATCAACGCACTGACGTCCGTACCGATCCTGATAGACCAGGTGCTGATCGTCCAGGAAAAATCCCAACCACCGGTCGCGTGCATTGTTCCAGCGCACGGCGTCAGCCACCCCCGCCAGCGCGTCATACGCCTCCAGAACGCATCCGCCCATCCACCCAAACTCGGCGATGCAGTCCGTCTCCAGCCGATCAAAATACCGCTCTAGGCGATCTACCCCCGCCTCAACCGCCCAAACCGCCGGCACGCTGTTGGGCAGACGGGCTGTATCTGAGATCGCCCAGAACGATTTGTCTTCGTCCATTGACTCGACTTCGATCTCGCAAATGCCGGCCGGGATCGGGATATGAAACCGCTGTGCGATGCTGCAGAACCCGACATCCAGCAGGTGCGACCAGTCGCCCGATCGCAACGTCAATCGGCAGGGGTGGCGTTTATCGAATGCCGATCCGACAACCAACGTTGCTTCGCCCGCCATCGGATCGAAGCGAATGCGTGTTCCATTGGTGATCGGAACGCACGCAAGGCCCGCCAACGGATGCTGGTTCTCGGGCGTCTGGGGTAACGGGTTCGTATTTTCAATCTGCACAGGTTTCATCATGTCTCCGCAATAAAGCGAGGCGATCTTCGCCGATCCGTTTGCTTGTGACAAACGGCAAATTCGAGGAAACTCTGTCGAACAAGACGCGAGACACAGAACGCATGATTTCCGCACTCACAGGCCAGCTTAGCAAAGTTGATAGCGACCGGGCGTTTGTGCGCGCGGGTGCGATGGAGTTTGAGATTCTCGTACCGGCCGTCGATGCCGAAACGTTGCGCGGGCAGATCGGCGCGGAAACGACCTTTCACACCATGTTTTTCCTGCAAGGCGACGGCAACTTTTTCGAGCCCACCCTGATCGGTTTCCGCAGCCAGCGCGACCGGCGGTTTTTCGAGCAATTCATCACCGTCAAAGGCATCGGCCCACGGACGGCACTTCGTGCGTTGACGGTCGCGACCAGTGACATTGCCAGTGCGGTGGAACGCAAGGACGCCAAGTTTTTGACCGGTCTGAAAGGGATCGGCAAACGCACCGCCGAGTTGATTGTCGCCGAACTGAGCGGCAAGCTCGGCTCGTTCATCGACGCCATCGGCGGCGCAGTTTCGACCGGTCGGTCGGCTTCGCCTCGCAATACGACCGACGAAGATGCGATCAGCGCTCTCGTCGCCCTCGGCGAATCCCGCTTTAATGCCGAACAACTGCTCGACCGCGCCAAGCAATCGAACCCAGACATGAAACGCGCGGACCAGTTGATCCGCGAGATGCTGAAGTTGAGAAGTTAGTTGTGGCATGGGCTACCAGCCCATGCAAAAAACAATGGCCAGAGAACGAATCATCTCCGCAGAATCAACCGGCGAGGAAGAGCAGCGGTTTAATTACGCGCTGAGGCCAACCTCGTTTGAGCAGTATGTCGGACAGGAACAACTCATCCGCAAACTTACGATCGCGGTCAAGGCGGCAAAATCGCGCAAGGAGCCGGTCGAGCATGTTCTCTTGCACGGGCCGCCCGGGTTGGGGAAAACGACGCTCGCCCATGTCATCGCCAACGAAATGGGGGCTGCCGTTCACGTCACCAGCGGACCCGCGCTCTCAAAGCCGGCCGATATGGTGGGGATTCTCAATCGCCTTGCCGAAGGTGATGTGCTGTTCATTGACGAAATCCACCGCCTCAGTGCCGTCATCGAGGAGTATCTCTATCCGGCGATGGAGGATTTTAAGGTCGATATCACGCTCGATTCGGGCGCGCACGCCCGCAGTGTGACGATCCCGCTGCCGCCATTTACGTTGATCGGGGCGACGACGCGGATCGGGCTGATCACCGGGCCGATGCGTTCGCGCTTCGGATTGCCGCTGCATCTGGAGTTCTATGCGCCCGATGCATTGGAAACGATCCTCAAAGCCAACGCGGTGCTGCTGAAGATCGAATACGAGAAGGACGCGATCGTAGAGATTGCCGGCCGGGCGCGGGGCACGCCGCGAATCGCCAACCGATTGCTCAGGCGTGTGCGGGACTATGCGATGGTCGAGGGCAAAGGCGTTCTGACGTTGGATGTCACCCGTGCGGCACTAAAGCTGGAGGGAATCGACGATCGCGGGCTGGATGAATTGGATCGCGGGCTGTTGCGGACACTGATTGACGTCTACGCCGGTGGCCCGGCGGGCATCGAAGCACTGGCGGCGACCATGGGAGAAGAGACCGATACGCTGGTCGATGTGGTCGAGCCATATCTATTGCAGACCGCGATGTTGATGCGTACCAAGCAAGGTCGTCGTGCCACCAAAAGCGC
>JBGSMH010000139.1:0-3278 GCA_041740275.1 Phycisphaerae bacterium | reverse complement strand
GATGCTGTCCAACACGATCGGCGGGGGCGACAGGTCGGGTTGGTCCAGCAATCGCGAAAGCCAAGCCCGCATTACCGTCCGAATCGCCACACTGTCGGCGACCCAGTGCTGATAGACGATCCCGATCACCTGCCACCCATCCGGCATCGATACGAACGGTCGCAACGGAAACCCCGCCAGCGGATCGAACGGGCGATTCATCTCGGTGTTGAGGTGCAGATCCAGATCATTCGCTTCCGTTACCCCCACCGGCCGCCAATCGGTGGGGTCGATCCAGTAATTGTCATCCACGCAAACGATGGTGCCCAGCCGAAGATCGCGGATGGCGCGGTTGAAGCTGGCGGTCAGGTGTTCGTGCGAAAAAGCTGACGCCAGCGTCGCGAACTGGGCGGCGTTATACGGGTGGATCGCGTCCCATCTTCGCTGGGTTTTCTGAAAGACGTTGAGTCTCGCCGATTGCATATCGGTCGCTCAGCCAGGTTCGGCGCGATAGATGCCGCGCGGGATAAATCGTCCGACTTGCCGCATGTAATCGCCGTAGGTTTGGCCGTGAACGGCGAGCATATGCCGCTCTTCGCGTCGCGCCTCCCACTGCAATAACACGATTTGCAGCCCGGCAATGATCGCCAGCCACAGATTCGGGACGGCGATAAAGGACATGATCGCCAGCAGACACTGAAGGGCGTAGATCGGGTGCCGCACCAACGCGTACGGGCCGGTGATGATCAGCGTATTCTTCTCGTTCGGGTCGATGCCCATCCGCCAGTCCTTGCCCATTTTTCGCCAGCAGATCATCGTGAGGTAGAGGATGATCAGTGCGAGCCCGACCGCAGCCCATTCAAGTGCCGGGACTCGCCAGTAATAGCGATCAGGCAAAAAAGCGCAGAGGATTGGCACCAGCACCCAGGCGGCGACGTTGGGGTACCAGATCACGCGCAGGATGCGACCCAGCGTTTCAGGCGGAAAGAAGTTTGCGGCACGGCCTGTCAGTCGGCGGGTCTTGAGCACCATCTTAATGACGCGGGCCCAGTAGAACCCAACAATCAATCCGATCGCCAATGCAGGCCAATCCATCTCGGGCATGTTGCAGAGCGTAGCGATTTATCGAACCGACGGAAGTGCAAGATAGCCGACCGCTGATCAGTTACCGGCGGCGGGGGCTTTGCCGGTGCGACGGACTTCTTCCAGATAGGCCTGGCGAATCCGCTCGTACTCCGCTTCTTCGGCCAGCGCCACATTGTACGCACGCTGAGCGGCCTTGACGGTGTCGCGGGCACTATCCAGTTCATCGCGGGCGGCGCGGGCGTCTTCGGAATTGGTCATCTGCGCGACAGAGTTGGCACGAATCGCCCGGACTTTGGCGGCATGGTCGAGCATGCGTTGACGAGCGTCTTCGACTTCGGGCGCCTGCGCCATCGCCATGATCTCTTCGCGCGTCATTCGGCTGCGCACTTCCAAAGCCTCCATCGCGTGCGGGAAGAGCCAGTCAAAACTGCCACGGCCGGTCATCACCAGATTGCTGATCACCCGCTGGCGTTCGCGCTGCTTTTTGTCCAGTTCCTTATAGAACGCATCGGCACGCAAGGCATCAAAGATCGGCCGACGAACCGCGTCGTAATCGGCCTGGGCGCGACGCAGATCCAGCGAGGCCTGACGGTAGTCGTCCTGTTTCCAAAGCTCATTTTCGACCGCGGCGTTGGATGTCCCGGCACTGCCGGAGATCGCCTGACCCAGACCGGCTTTGGCTTCGTCTAGGACGCGCTTGGCTTCGATCGACGCCGTCCGGTCGGCAGGCATCGGAAGCCCGTTGGGACCCATCCGCAGTTTGTCGTAAGCATTGCCTTCTTTGCCGTCTTTACGCGTGGGATTGTTGTTCTTGGGCTGTTGCTTGTTCTCAGGCTGCTGTTTGTTATCGGCCTTGTCCGCGCCTTTGGTGGATTTCTCTTCGGCACCCTTGATGGTTTTTTCGGGCTTTGCCCCGTCTTTACCCTTTTCCTGCGCGGGTGCGAAGCCGGCGATCAGGATCGCGGCAGCGAAGGGGAGAAGAAACGATGAGATTCTGTTTTTATTCGACATGGCGGTACTCCAGCCGCTATCGGTCTATCGGCAGGAAGCGGCGTGGGCTTCAGACGAGTGTCTTAAACGAATAAGCCCAAGCCCTGAAATCTGCCTCACCGCAGGATTATACAATCCAAGTTTAACCGAGTTGAATCAAAACGTCATCAATCGGTTTAAATCGTCACAAGGGGCCTTTAACGGGTTATACCGACAGCGGTCGCGGGTCGGTCGGGAGTTCCGCGACGTGCAAATCCGCCCACATCGCGGCCTCGCCGTCCAGGGGAGAGCGGATGTTATAGGCCTGATACGCCAGCATCTCCCCGATGCGAATGACCAGATCCGTCAACCTTTCCCCGGCCGTCCAGTGGTCGCCGATGCAGATGTATTGCTCGTTGATGTTCGGGTGAAACACCGGCGTGAGCATCCGACAGACCGGCGGCATACGCGGATAATCCGCACCCAACTGCACCTCGGCAAAATGCTCGGTTTGGTCGACGATCTTGCCTTTGGCGTTCCGCGTCAGGCTCTTGATCAAAAATCGCACGCGATACAGGTCCGGCGGATCGCCGGTGGTGCCGTCGATCGAAATCGCCGGGTGACGGGCAAACGTCGATCGCATCAACTCCGCATCCGACATCAGCCGCCGCACCCGCAAAGGCGGCTTTGACGCCACCACCGCCACCGTTTCGGGTACGACCATCGCCGGGATACGCAATTCACTGCGACACCCCTTGCACCGCGCCTTCCTCCCGGCATAGCTGTCGGGAACGTTAAAGGGTTTCTGACAATGCGGACAATCAAACGCGATCATCCCGACCATTATGCACGATCCATGCCGAAGTCGTAAATCCAACTTCACGCCGACGTCAAACTGAATACGCCCTTTGATTGCCGATCCGGAACATCAACAAACCAGCGTTCAAGAAAATCGGCCGGGTCTGATTCAAGGTCGGCGATGGCGTTGTCCATCTCATCCCAATTGTCCTCAACGTCTGCTGACACACACTCGGCGGCGTGGTTGGCGCGCGAATCGCGCAGCACCTGTCCGAGTTCCCGCACCGATCGGGCAGGCAAAGCGATCCCAAGCTCCAACGCCTTGCGGAGCGAAATGACCAACATGCTGGCCCGCAGGTGACACCAGTACGCGGTCGCCCGACGCCGAAGTCGCGCCAGATCGGCGATCGAAGCCCGAAGATGCTCCGCCAACGCGCCTTGCAGTT
>JBGSMH010000138.1:0-3210 GCA_041740275.1 Phycisphaerae bacterium | reverse complement strand
GAACCGCACTCGAACCGGCCGGCGTCGGATTTGAGCGTGTAATCGTATTTGCCGTGATCGTGCGGGTTGATCACGTTCATCCACCCCACCATTAAAGGCCGAGTCCGCTCGATCAAGGCCCGACGACAATAGAAAAACCCCGCTCCCTCTGGCCCGAGCATCCACTTGTGACTGTCGGCAGAGAGAAAGTCGATGTTCATCGCCTCGACATCGATCGGAACGACGCCAAGCGCCTGAATCCCATCGACACAGAACAAGATATTCTTACTGCGGCAAAACGCCCCAATCCGTGCCAATTCATGGAGTTGGCCAGATGCGTATTCGACGGCAGAGAGCGCGACCAGCTTCACCTGTGGCTGTTCGGCGGCGGCGAGGATCGCGTCGGTCGGCACTGCCCGCGATCCATCCGGCAGGTCGATCTCATGCACCTTCACCACCTTCGCACCGCGCGATCGGGCGACCTCCATCCACGGGTAAATATTGGCCGGATACTCGATATCGGTGGTGACGATCACATCCCCCCACTGCCACTCCAATCCGCTGGCGACGATTGCGATGCCTTCGGACGTATTTTTTACAAAAGCGATCTCGTCACGATGGGCGTGGATCAGTTTCGCGCAGGCTTTGCGCAGCAGTTCGACGTCCGCATACCAGCTTCCCCCGAGGTAAGACGCCATCTGCGCCTGGTTGGCGTACCGCTTGATCTGGTCCGCCGCCACGCGGGGGAGCGGAGAGACCCCGGCGTGATTGAAGAACGTCCAGTCTTTAAGCACTGGAAACTGGTCCGGATTTCCGATCAAGGTGGCTACGTCCAGCATAATTTGGCAGTATACTGTTTAATCATGAAACGTCGTGCCACCCTTATCGGAAGTTCGTTTCTTGCCTCCCTGTCATTGATGCTCGGCGCCACCAGCGCCCAAGCGGCGGTAAAATCCACCACCGACGAATGGGCGGATCGGTTTTTGCCAGAGGCGGCTCCCAAGATCGAGTTGCCCAGCTACGCCGACGACTTTGACCGCGCCCGCGCCGAAGTGACCGCAGGCAAGTACCGCGCCGCACTCTCCACGATCAGCAAGATTGACAAAGCCGATCCCCTGACGCTCGACCTGCTCCGCGCCCAATCGTTGGCCGGGCTTGGCGAGACGCAACTGGCGATCGAACTACTGGCCAAATATCCCAAATCGGTGGATGCGATTGTCCTGGCCGGGCAGATCGATCTGGATTCAGGTAACTTCATCTCAGCACAGAACCGCGCCGAGGCTGCGATCGCGGTCAGTCCCGACTCACTCTCGGCGCGGCTGCTCGTCGCCCAGTCGCTCGATCAACAAGGTAAGTTTGAACCCGCCGTCGCGGCGTACAACTGGTTTCTGGAAGGTCAGCAGTCGTTCCTGATGCGTTTTCGCGCCGACCCGAACGAGTTTGAAAACCCCGACGACATCACCACCATCGCCACCGCGATCCATCGCTGGGCGACGCTCACGCAGGCATATAAGACCGTGCCGCAACTGAACGACACGGTGCTGAACATGTTCGTTCGCGTGTTTGATGTGGTGGATCGGCAACACATCCCGTCGCGTATCGCTGCCGCCGAGTTTGCGCTGTCGCGAGGGGATGCCAAGAACGCTGCCAAATATATCGGTCCCGCACTGGCTCGCGCCGGACGCGACCCGCGCGTATTGCGGATCGGCATCCAAATGGGCATGGCGGCCAACAAGGACGCACAGGTTCGCCAGGCGATCGATCTGTTCCGCGACGCCGATCCGAACAGTTTCGACGCCGAGTTCTGGGAAGTGATCCTCAAGGCCCGCGCCCAGCAATGGGTGTTTGCGACGGATCGCGCCCGGGCGCTGCATGCGCGGCATCCGAACCGATTGGAGGCGATCGGGTTACGTGCGGCGTTGGAATTCATCATCGGCAATGAAGCCGAGCTTCCCGTATTGATGGCCGCCGCTGACCGCATCGCACCGGCGCGGTCGGATGCGCAATTGATTGCTGGGAGCGTGCTTTCAGACGCCTATCAAAAAGCCACCGCCGAACAGTTGCTTAAGGAAGTACTGAAACGCACCCCATGGGAAACCAGCGCCCGCCATGAGTTGGGCGACATCTATATAAATGAGGCACGCGAAGCCGACGCACTGGCGGTCCTGGATGAGGCGTATAAATCCGATCCATATAACATCAAAACTGTCAATTTCCTGCGTCTGATCGCAGAGTTGGAGAAATATCAAAAGTTCCACACGGAACATTTCATCATCTATTTCGATGCCGACGCCGACCCGATCGTCGGCGACGAAATCGGACCGTTTTTGGAAGCGAGTTACGCCGAGGTGACCAAGGTCTTCCAGTATCAGCCGCCTGAGAAAATCATCGTGCAGGTTTACCCGGCCAACGATGAGTTTAGCGTGCGAATCGCGGGCGTGCCCGGAGTCGAAAACTTCGGCGTATCGTTCGGTCGCGTGCTGGCGACGATCGCGCCCCGCCGTGGGACCAAGCAGGGCAACTTCAATTGGGCACGCGTGCTCAAGCATGAATTTGTTCACACGATCAATCTGCTTCAGACCAATCACCGCACCCCGCGCTGGCTGACCGAAGGGCTTGCGGTGTGGCAGGAAGGCGTGCCGTTCCGATTCAAGGAAGTGCCCGAGGAACTCTACAAGCGGTCCATGTCGGGCAAGCTGTTCACGATTCGCGGCATCCCGCTGGCGTTTGTGCGGCCGACCGTCCCGGCAGACGGGGAGCAGGCCTACACGCAGGGCGCGTATCTGGCCAAATACATGGTGGCGACGTTCGGATCGGATTCGATCGTTAAATTGCTCAACGCCTACGCCACCACCAAGAGCGACGACGAAGCGTTCCTCGCCGCCACGGGCAAACCCCTGGCGGAAGTGGAATCGGGCTGGCACGCGTGGATGAAAGAGCAGTTGAAAGACTGGGGATACGGCAAAGAGGATGCGGCCAAAGTGTCGGCGTTGGTGAAGGAAGGCGAGCAGGCACTGAAGGAGCGGAAGTTCGCCGAGGCCGAGAAATCGTTCGCCGCGGCTTTTGCGATCCAGCGATACAACGTCACCGTCAATCAGCGACTGGCTGCGATCTACCTGCAAAAGGAAACCGAAGACCCCGCCAAGGCGATCGAGAACCTCAAGTTCATGCACTTTTTGGAGCTTCAGAACAATCGCTACGCCAAACAGATCGCCCGGATGTATATCCGAC
>JBGSMH010000137.1:0-4683 GCA_041740275.1 Phycisphaerae bacterium | reverse complement strand
CGGCAAGAATCTTCAGCAGCGTGGATTTGCCCGCACCGTTTAGTCCCAGCACGCCGATCTTGGCACCGTAGTAATAGCTGAGATGGATGTTCTTGAAGATCGGTTTGCGGTTGATCTCTTTGGAGACCCCGATCATGGAGAAGATGATTTTTTCGTTATCGGCCATGGGGCGGGGGATGATAGCAGGTTCGGGCGAGTGTTAAACCCTACTGGTTGCCGCCGAGGCATTTCGCATGCCCTGGGCGACGGCGGGAAGGATGCCGCGACGTTGGTATATTTCGTAAACCTGATCGCGGATTTTGGGTCTTTGACGCCAGAAAAGTGCTGCACCGATGATGCAGGTGACCCCGCCGCAAACGAGGGTCAGCGGTGCGCCGATGCGGTTGGCGAGCAATCCGCACAATAGGCTGCCGATCGGGACGGTGCCCATGAAGCACATGCCGAACATTGCCATCACCCGGCCGCGCTGGTGGTCCTCGGCCAGCGTCTGCAAAAGCGTGTTGCTACCCGCCATCTGGATGATCATGCACATCCCGCCGATCGGGAGTACCGCCAGCGACAGATAGACGTTGGTCGATAGTCCAAAGACGCTGATCGCGACCCCAAACATCGCGGCAGCGAACGTGAGGGCCCGACTGATGCCCACGACCGACTTGCGATTGGCCAGATAAAGCCCACCGACCAACGCACCCAACCCGACGGCACAGGTCAGCAGCCCCAGCAGCCGAGGACCGCCGTGGAGAATGTCCTTGGCGAAGATCGGCATTAGCACCATGTACGGAACGCCCGCCAGGCTGACCAGCATCAGCAGCAACAAAACGGTTCGGATGGGTGCGAACCCAAATGACACGCGAAAACCTTCCTTGACCGATTCGAGCACTGGCGGGTGGTTCTTTCGCAAAGCGGGGAGGGTGACGCGCATCGCCAGGAGCGCGAGGATAACCGCGATATAGCTGAACCCATCGACGAAGTAGCACGTGGCCGCCCCGACGGTCGCCAGCAGCACGCCAGCGATCGCCGGGCCTATCATGCGGGCACCGTTGATCATCAGGCTGTTCAGCGCGATCGCACCGGGGAGATCACGGCGGTCGTCGAGCATCTGCACGACAAACGCCTGCCGAGCGGGCATATCAAATGATTTGACGAAACCTTGAATGAGATTGAGAAGGATCAGATAGGTGAGATTCAGATGCCCGGTGATCGCCAGTGACGCCAGCGCGAACGATTGGATCATCGCCACCGCCTGGGTCGCGACGAGCAAGCGACGAAGTCGCCAGCGATCGACGAAAACGCCAGCGAATGGGGCAAAGATGAACGTGGGGAACTGGGAGACGAACGCCGAAACCCCAAGCCAAAACTCGCTGCCGGTCATTTCATAAACCAGCCACGAATTGGTGACGACGGTCATCCAATTGCCAATAAGCGAAACGAGCTGCCCTGCAAAGAACAGCCGGTAGTTTCGCGACCGCAGTGCGCGAAGCATGAAGCGGAGTCGGGAGGTTTGCGCGGGCACTTGGGTTTCAGGCGGGGCAACGTCAGACACGCCCGCATCATAAGCGGATCAATCCTGCTCTGCGAGCGATGCGATGGACGCCTGAAACGAAACCGCCCGCGCCGGGTGAGCGGCGCGGGCGGGGGATTGCATGAATAGTGCGAGGGCTGGCTTAGGCCCCTTCGAGACCGCCACGCAGGCCGCGGGTCTTGGAACGTTCGGCGCGCTTCTCTTCGCGAACCGCCTCTTCCTGTGCCCACATCGCACGCTTGAGCGACAGACCGATCTTTCGCTCATCGCCATCGACGCGAAGGATCTTGACTTCCAGTTCCTGTCCGACCTTCAGCACGTCTTCGGGCTTCTCGATCTTCTGATCGGCGATTTCCGAGACGTGGAGCAGGCCTTCCAGGCCGGGTTCGAGTTCGACGAATACGCCGAAGTTGGCGATCTTGGTGACGTGCCCTTTGACGACCATGCCCGGGCGGTAGTGCTCGGGTATGACGGTTGTCCACGGGTCTTCGGCCAGATGTTTGAGCGACAACGCGATGCGTTGTTTCTCCTGATCGACCGACAACACGACGGCTTCGACTTCTTCGCCTTTCTTAAGCAGTTCGGACGGGTGTCCGACCTTCTTGGTCCACGACAAGTCGCTGACGTGCAGCAGGCCGTCGATGCCTTCTTCGATCTCGACGAATGCACCGTAGTTGGCGATATTGCGAACCTTGCCCTTGACCACGCTGCCGGGCGGATATTTGTCGGCGACGCGCTCCCACGGATTTTCCTCGACTTGCTTCATGCCGAGGCTGATTTCCTGCTTGTCCTTGTTGATCTCCAGCACCTTGACCTTGACCGGCTGCTCGGCGGCGACGACTTCGGACGGGTGATTGATCCGCTTGGTCCAGCTCATTTCAGAGATGTGAACCAGCCCTTCAACACCGGCCTCGAGCTTGATGAACGCGCCGTACGACATGATGTTGACGACGTGTCCTTCGTGGACGCTGCCGATCGGGTACTTGCTTTCGATATCTTCCCACGGGCTGGCGTCCTTCTGCTTGAGGCCCAGCGCGATTTTTTCCTTGTCCTTGTCGATCGAGAGGACTTTGACTTCGATTTCCTGATCGATCTTGAGGATTTCCGACGGGTGGTTGATCCGGCCCCACGACAGGTCGGTGATGTGCAGCAGGCCATCGATGCCGCCGAGGTCGATAAAGGCACCGAAGTCGGCGATGTTCTTGACCGTGCCCTTGATGACCTGGTCGACGATGATGCCGTCGAGGGTCTTTTGTTTCAGATCTTCGCGCTGCTGTTCGTTCATCTTGCTGCGTGAGATGACGATGTTGCGGAGTTCGTCGTCGATATTGAGGATGACCGCATCGACGTGTCGGCCGATCCAGTCGGAGATCTCACCGGGACGACGGATATCGACCTGCGAGGCCGGGAGGAACACCGGCACGCCGATGTCGACCAGCAGACCGCCTTTGATTTTCTTGGTGACCTTGCCGGAGACGGGATCGCCTTCCTTCTTGGACTTCATGATCCCTTCCCAGTTGATGATGCGATCAGCCTTGCGTTTGCTGATTCGCACATTGCCGGAATCATGATCCACTTCTTCGACCAGGACTTTGACTTCGTCGCCGACCTTCACGTTTTCGGGTTCGTCGAATTCGCCGCGTTCGAGGAGCGATTCGCTTTTGCGACCCAACTCGACCAGAAACTCGTAGCCGCTCTGACCGCTGATTCGGCCGGTGACGATGCTGCCGGGCTGCAAATCCACCAGGTCCTCAGCGCCGACCAGATTGTCAATGTCAGTCGGATCGCCTAACAGCGCGATCGCGTCGTCGGCTTCGGAATCAAAATCGCCCAGTGAGTGAAGGAGGTTGTAATCGACCATACAGAAAAAACTCGAAGCGACACCGGCCTTGCACCGGAGTCTAGTCAAACCTGCGGCTCATGGGACACACACGTGATCCGACATGGCAAAACAGGCAACCCACGCGAAGTGGGGAATCAAGTATCATACCAGACCGATACATCCTGCCAAGCCCATTGGCACGGAAATTGTTTGCGGAAGAGGGATTCACCGCCGAGTCGCCGAGAGCGCGGAGATCAACTTGGCAGTGGGAATGCGTGGTTGGTGGTTCCTCGAAATTGCGATTTTTGATTTCCGGTTTTCGATCGCAATTCGCAATTCCCAAATCGCAAATCTTTTCACTTGTTGCATTTGTTGCATCGGCTTTCGTCCATGTGAAAATCGTAACCACTGGCCGCGTCTAGACTTGACGATTTTTGACCCGTCAAAGTGTTGCGCGCCGCGTGCAACTGTTGCAACTCCTACCTTTCCGGCCGGAGTTCAGCCCTATCTCTTCAGTTGTCAATGAGCCAACGCCAGCTTGGAGACACAACGATGCATCGCCAATCGCAGCGAAATACGACCCCCAATTGTATCCTCCCCAACCCCAGAAGTCGGCGGTAAAATCAGGGAAAATGGCCGATTTTTTGCATCCCCTGACACAATGCTGTCACCCCCTCCACAAACTCACCCACCGGGTTCGCGTCTGGTCCAATCCCGACCATGGACTAACATACTAGCAGATGCGTCATGTTGGTTGACGCCGAGATGATCTAGTAATTGTTATTAACCCATGACCGACACGTCGGCCACGACCCCTCATGAACTCGCTTCTGAAGCAGAACGGCTATCAGCCCTGCTTCGAGATCGCTTGGTCGTGCGCGTGTGGCGTCACGGCCCAGGTGAACTCGGCATCGAGTTCGCTGACGGCGTCCGGCTCTTCGTCGATTGGCGAGAGAAAGGCTTGGATGTCTCGGTTACCGGGGTAGATGGATAACCCACCCAGCAACTAACGGGGCTGGCGGGTATGACTGTGCTATGCTCAGGGGCAGCACGGTGTCGGCTCGGGGCCGGGCGGCTGAACGGATTTACGCGATTCCTCTGGACGGGAGCAGCAACGAACCCATGAATCTCCTGCGCGCATTGAAGCCTGTTTTCCGAGCCATCTCCATCATACTCTTGGTTGCTGGTATCGGTGGCCTGTTGCTTGGACTAGGGCCGGAATTCTACGGTCACGTGGGCGATCGCGATGGGGATTTCATCAAGACCGCAGCAGTCGGAGCGGCTTGCGTCGCGGCTGCTATCGCGCTGGACAGAGTTCTCAAACGTATCGGGGACGGTC
>JBGSMH010000136.1:0-2269 GCA_041740275.1 Phycisphaerae bacterium | reverse complement strand
AAATCTTGAAGACAGTCCCGACGCGGACGTCGTAGCCGTAGCTGCTGACACCAAAGCTGATCCTGCCATTGCGTTTGATGTTTTCTTCGAACGGTTCGATGTGAACCAGTTCCCGGATTTGCGAGTCACACAACACACCCATGAGAAGTCTCCCGTCGAATCGTCCTGCCACAAGGCGCGAAACACCGATCGCGTAGGAGATCCCTCTCCTGCGTGGGTGTCGTGCCGCTAGATGTCTTTGAGCGAACCGCTCGATCAAACGCTGGCGCGAATCCGTGCGCCAGCCTGGTCAGTTCCTGCCGAGCCCTCGGATATGGTTGGCTCGACTTTCGTCCCTATCATATACCAAACATCGCGAGTTTTCACTCGAAAAATCAGATTTACACGCGAGTCGCCAATATACACTACATCTGGTAGACGTCAATCTTTTCTTTACTAAATGTGGCACCTAGCGACCCGTTTTGCTGTTAGTTTTGCAACAGCAAGGGGTTAAGAATAGTCAATAATTATCGGTTGGCGAAATGTTGTGCTGCCGGGCGCATGTTATCCACCGGGTAAGCACAATCGGGATGGGGATAAGTGGTAGGAAGAAAATGAGAAATGTGGAATGTGAAGTGTGGAATGGGTGGTCGCTCCACATTTCACACTTCACATTTCACATTGTTGACTACCGGTAGTATCGATCGTTCGAATAGCTCGTCGATTGGGGGTAATAGCTGCCGAGGTCGTACCAGCCGTAGCCGACGACGGGACGGTAGCGATCGACGTTGCGATCGAATGCCGAGTAATTGACCGCGATATTGCGAGCCCGCACTGTCGAGCCGAGGTAAGCATGGGTGACGAGCTTGGCGATCCGCGTCTCTGCCACCGCGCGACGGAGTGCGACCAATTCTGCATCCTGTGCCACTTCCAGGGCATTGGCTTCACGAAGGGTGTTCACCTTTTGCGCTGCCGCGACATACGCCTTTCGGGCTTCCTGGAACGCCGAATCGCGCTCCAGGGCATCGGATTCCAGTTTGCGATTGTCCGCAACATAAGACAGTTTCAGCGACGCCATCGCGGTGATGCGATTTTCGTCTGGCTTGGGGTCGTAATGCAGTTCGCGGATTTGCTGGGTGAGCTGATCTCGCAGTTCGATCCCGGCCAGGTAGGTTTCGTTGACCTGCAAGCCGGACAAGGCCTTTTGACGGGCGGCCAGCAGCTTGTCGTAGGCGGCGGCTTCGGCGTTGAGGGCTTGGCGGAAATCCTCGGTCGATTCCAGTTCCTTTGAACGGACGCGCGTCTGTACGTTCAGATCCGTCAATAGTTGATTGTGCACCCATCTCGCCTGGACGGCGGCGGCTTTGGCGGGGGGAACGGCGCGGATGTCGGCGGCGGGGAAATCGCCCTCGGCGGGGTTCTGCCAGTAAGGACTCATCACCTGACGCCCCGACCCCAACGACTCGGGTCGTTCCGAATCCCGCTCCGACCGATCGCTGTACGAGCGCTCGGTCGTTGGCGCGTTCGGATTGAACGAGGATCGACCCTCGGCCGGTCCATCGCCTAAACGACCCGGTTGCGCCGACAAAATGGCGGCGAACAGCGTAACTCCCAAACCGAAAGACACCGTGCGAATCATTGAAGACCTCCGAAACAACCGTTTCGACATAATCATAGACCATCAGGCCGATAAAGCGTTAGTTAAAAATGTCGCGGCTGCCAAAAAAGACGGCACGGTGCTTGCCACACCGTGCCGTCGCGGATTAACAGGATTCGTTGGCCTTGCGGAAGGCCTAGAGCGACCCGGATGCTTGCCACATCCAAGTCACTTTTGCGGATTGGGAGTTCGGTTCGGAATTAGTTGACGCTGGCTCGGCGGGTTCGACGCAGCAAAGCGGCACCACCCATGAACAACAGGCTCAGCGAAGCGGGTTCAGGAACGAATACGTCCAGCGTGAAGGTCGGGCTTTGCGTTCCCGGACCGATCACTTTCTTTTCGATGTTGGCAGTTGAGCCTTGTCCGGTGGTGACCGCCTGCATGATGTTGTTCATGACGATCTGAACACTGGTGACGCCATCGGGAAGGTTGACGGAGTAAACGCCTTCCCAAGTCCCGTTGCCGGTGGAGTTCGGGAACGCCGCCGGTCCATTGATCGTGGTGTTGTTGGCGACGTCCGTGTAGACGACATCCATGGTGTCGATGTAGGTTGTGGCAAAGCCGGGGGAGTTCAACTGCGTGACGAACAACGCGCCCGATGCCTTAACTGCACCGATGCCCAGGATTGTCCAG
>JBGSMH010000135.1:0-3602 GCA_041740275.1 Phycisphaerae bacterium | reverse complement strand
CGGACGCTCGACCATCTTACAATCACGAGGACCGCTCCGCCCGGCCGGTCCGTTGCAGTACGTGATTATTCAGCATGCCACGCGGCCCACTCCTCTTCGACGATGCGGTCGAGGACGTGGACGAGTGAATCAATTTCCTGTTCGGAATATCCTGCCTCTTCGAACACGCCTGGCGTGCTAACGACGATGTAGTCGACGAGTTCCAAAGGCGCCATTTTATGTGTGCGGAACGCCTCCCGACAGATCTCTCGTAATGTGGGCTCAAACTCGGCAGTGCCCCGGACCGAGGCGAGCTGCTTCTGTGTCTGCGAAAACCAGTTGTCGAACTCGAATTCCAAAGTCGCTCGCCCCGTGCTGGATAACGAATAGGACTTTATGCCGAGTGCGCCGTGAGGCCAGCGTTGCACGATCAGCGTCGGTCGCACTGGGCATCAACTGAGC
Organism: Phycisphaerae bacterium; assembly: GCA_041740275.1. Lineage (GTDB taxonomy): Bacteria > Planctomycetota > Phycisphaerae > Tepidisphaerales > Tepidisphaeraceae > BPJO01. Next base: position 3,161 of record JBGSMH010000135.1, on the reverse strand, counting down.
CGGCCACTGGTGAAGGGATTCTAACGAATACGAGGGCGTTCGTCTCGTGTGAACGCGTGCGGTAAGATTTGGGAAACCGATTTTGCCACGAGAGCGCTCCACTTCGTGTCGCGGCTAACCGACCTCAAAACGCGCAACAGGCAAAAACGGGAATCGGAGAAAAATTGGATCGATTTTCGGGCAATTTTGAGTGCGCGTTGCGCGCCAGAACCGTTCTGGCGCGCAACGGGGGTGGAAGTGTGGAGGGAAAGTGTTTTTCGGGTTTGGGATCACCGACGGAAGGGCCCTCTCCCCAACCCTCTCCCGGCGTACCGGGCGAGGGAGGATAGGCAACAGGAAGAGGCATTAAGATGGGTAATTTACAGCACCAAGCGGCACTTCCGAAAACGCTCATAAGTTTTGCTTTTACAATTGGTTACGAACGTTTTTCGGGAAAGACAACTTTTTTTGTGCCACGAAACGCCAGCAAGCTGGCGGCTAAACTGAAGGCAGAAATTCGGAATCCGATCCGCGTTCATCGGCGTTCATCTGCGGTTTCTATGTATTTTCCTGCCGGAAAGGTAGGGGTTGCAACAGTTGCACGCTGGCGCGCAACACTTTCGGAGGTCCAAAATTACAAGTCCAGTGACGGCCAACAGTTACGATTTTCACATGGACGAAACCCGATGCAACAAATGCAACAAGTGAAAAGTTGCGGGCAATTTGAGGTGGGCATTCGACAGCGCCGAACTGCGACATGGTTTGACTCGGGCGGGGGGAAACGTATCGTGTCCGATTACCTACTAATCTGATCGGGAGTGCGATGCGACTGTCAAAACGAACCGAATACGGCCTGCGGGCGATTGTGCAATTGGCAAAGCTTTGGCCGACGGAACATGTGCAGGCGCGAGATCTGGCGAAGCAGGAAGAATTGCCCAGCAAGTTTCTGGAATCGATCCTGCTGGCGTTGCGTCGAGGGGGATTCCTGGAAAGCAAGGTCGGCAGCGGCGGGGGATATCGGCTGAGTCGCGCACCGCGTGAAATCATTGTCGGCGATGTCCTCCGCAGGCTAGAAGGCCGACTCAGTGCCCGCGATACCGAGGCCCGCCGCGAATTTGTCCCCGGCGAACTGGCGGTGCGGCTGGTCAACCAACGCCTCACCGAAGCCACCGACAAAGTGCTTGATAACATCACCCTCGAAGAACTGCTCGACGAAATCTCCAAGCAGGCCGGGTCGCATCAGGAGATGTATTACATCTGATCCGTTCGTGGCTCACGCCATACTCTCCACATGCAAATCGGTCGTATCCAACTTGGCTCTCCGTTCTGTCAGGCTGGGCTGGCGGGGTATAGCGATCGGGCGATGCGGGTGGTGGCGCGGCGACGCGGGTGTGCGTATGCGGTGACCGAAGCGCTGCTGGATACGATCATGCTGGCAGGGGGAATCGGGCTGAAAAAGTCGATCGACATCAATGACGAAGATCACCCCGTCGCCGGGCAGATCATTGGCAGCGAGCCGGATACCATGGCGCGGGCGGCAAGGATTCTCCAATCGCACCACTACGACGTCATCGACCTCAATTACGCCTGCCCCGTGAAAAAGATCAAGAACAAATCGCGTGGCGGGCACATGCTGCGAGACCTGGATCGCGGCGTATCGATCATGCGAAGCGTCCGTGCCGCGCTGGGCGATGACATGCCCATCAGTGTCAGCCTTCGCCGGGCCTTTGACGATTCGGCCGAGACGCAGGATGTGCTGTATCAACTGCTCGATGAGGCCTGGCGATTGGGGTTTGTCGCGGCACGGGTACACGGACGAACGGTCGAGCAGAAATATGCGGGCCAGGCGGATTGGGAAAAACTCAAACAGCTTAAGCAGCATTATCCGAACAACACCATCGTTGGCAGTGGCGATGTGTTTACGGCCGAGGATGCGGTGCGAATGAAGGCGCAGACCGGCGTCGATATCGTCTGGATCGCGCGCGGGGCGATCGGCAACCCGTGGATTTTTCGCGACGCGCCAAGGATATTGCGCGGCGAACCGATCAGCCCGCCGACCATTGCTGAGCAGCGCGAAGCGTTGGTCGAGCACTGGGAGATCGCGATGCAAATCCACGGCGAACAGACCGCCGGGCGGCGCATGCGAAAGATGGGGATCAAATACGCACGATTCCATCCGAACGCTATCGAGGTGAAGCGCGATTTTATTGGTGTGGTCAGCCTGCGCGACTGGGCGCGGGTGATCGATCAGTGGTACAAAACTGACGGTCCGGGTGTGTGGCCTGCCCCTGACGCCGCCGACGAAGTGAACGATGATAACGCCTGTAACGTCAAATCCGATTAAACCGGTTAAGTGTGCGTTTTTTGACCGAAAAGTGGACCGATTGTGGTCAATTCGCCGATCGGATGAGCCGATGCAAGGGTGTGATCGGTCGGCACACGTACAATCTTGCGCAGGAAATCCCCGGCTATGCCGATAGCACGGAGCGACTGCGCGATCGACAAACCCACGCCACGTCGCGCGTCCTGATGGCGGCGGCGGCGATCTGCCTGATCCGGGCGGCGCTGGTGCCGTGGTTTCTCTATTACTATCCGTCCCGCACCGCGCTGAGCGACATCGAAATCGTCGCCGCCAGCGTGCTGTTGATGTGCGCGTTTGTCATGTGTTCGCTGTGGAGCCGCGTTGCCCCAATGCTGGCGACCATGGTCGCGATCCTGTTTTTTGCGGGCGTTTGTGCACGCGATGTGATGTCCGTTCCGGATTTGATCGAGCAGGGGTTAATCAGCAAGACGCTGATCACCATCGCCTTGGTCCGCGGGTTGATGAACGCGATGATCAGCAAAATGCTTTGACCAAATCCGCTACGAATCAGCCGTTTGAAGCGGCAAATCGAGGTCGATCTTCTCAACCGAAAGCCGCACGCGAATCTGTTTTTCTGATTCCTCCATGATCTCATATTCCCCAGCGGATACGCGTTTGACCTGGCCGCGGTCGTTGCTGATCGGGCCTTCGTAGGTGAGGTAGTCGCGCCGGTGTTCCACCAGCGGCGTGATCTGTTTGGGGTCCGGGAACGCATCCAGTCGCCACGTCCGCAGTTTTCCGGCCTTTTCACCTTCGAGCATCAAATCAAAATGATCGTCCTGCCAGCCGGTGTGATGAAGTACGACGTATCGCATAGCTT
>JBGSMH010000134.1:0-6419 GCA_041740275.1 Phycisphaerae bacterium | reverse complement strand
ACGCTCCGACGAACTGGCGGCGGCGCTGAACAAGCAGATTCTGGATAGCAACGCACCGGTTGAGTTGCGCGGGCCCATGCCCTGCGCGATCGAGCGAATCGCCAATCACCATCGTCAACAAATCGTCCTGACCAGTCCCAGCGCGGTGGCGATTCAACGCGTCATCGCGGTTTTGCGGACCGATCGCGGGCTGGTTTCCAGTGAGAAGGTTGGAGTCGATGTCGATCCCGTGTCGATGTTGTAATTTCGCCAGTGGCGCAGTTTGTCGCACCACTGAATCAATGCGTTTGATCCGTCGATAATAGTCTGACGCGCATCAATATGTTCGCGTCCGGTTTCAGGTTCGATAATAAGAAGGTTTTATGCCCACAGTTGTACATGTAACACACGAGGCGATGGTTAAGATCGGCGGCATCGGTGCGGTGCTGGCGGGGTTATTGACGAGCAAGGACTATCTCAAGTCCTTCGATCGCAACATCCTCGTCGGCGCGTTCTGGCCCGGCGATCATCACGGCGAGCAGCGTCTCGGACCGGATGGCGACGTTTTTTATAGTTCGCTGGACGGACTTTATCGGTCCCCCTACGCCGAGCGATTCAGGCAGATCGAGCAGGAGTATGGCGTCGGCATCATTTACGGACGTCGCAAGTTCGTCGACAAAGACACGGGTGTCACGTCAAACCCCGAAATCCTGCTGATCGATGTCGGCCACGTCGCGCAGGGGCCTTTGGGTGTCTTCAAGTACCAGATGTGGGAGAAGTTTGGTCTGGATTCTGCCAAGTACCAGCACATCTACGATTATGAGCAGTGGGTTCGCATCGCCAAACCCGCGATCGCATGTCTGCTTGCGCTGGGGATTGGCGATAATCCGCTGGATCCATCGGTCATTCTGGCACATGAATACATGGGGGTCCCGACCGCGCTGGCCGGGATCATGGAAAAAGGCGGGGGGTTCCGTACGATTTTCCACGCTCACGAAATCGCCACCATGCGCCGCATCGTCGAAGCCCGGCCCGGCCATGACACGATGTTTTATAACGTGCTGCGGCGTGCGATGGTCGAGGGGCATTATGTCGATGAGGTCTTCGGGTCTCAGGACGACTATTACAAACACGCGGTGATCAAAACCGTCCGCTTCTTTGACGGCGTTTTTTGTGTCGGCGATGACGTGCTGCGTGAGTTGCGATTCCTCGGTTCCGACTTCCTCCACGTCGATGCACAGTTGGCTTACAACGGGATTCCGTGCTGGAAGCTCGATGCAGATGATAAGTTCCGATCGCGTAAGAAGTTACAGCAATACTGCGAAAACCTGCTGGGCTTCAAACCCGATTTTGTGTTCAGCCATGTCACCCGACTGGTGCCCAGCAAGGGTTTGTGGCGCGATTTGCGGGTGCTGGAACATCTGGAACCGATGCTGCGATCGCGAAACGAAAGCGCGGTGTTGTTCGTGCTTTCGACCGAAGTGCCGTCGCGGCGTCCGGATGACATCCGCAACATGGAGAAACACTACCGCTGGCCGGTGGTGCATCGTGAGGGGTTGCCGGATTTGTCGCACGGGGAAGCGGTCTATTACCAGGGTGTGCAGGAATTCAACGCCCGATCGCGCAACATCAAAGTGGTATTTATCAACCAGTTCGGGTTTGAGCAGCGCGTCTGCGGCCAGCGAATGCCCGCCGACATGGAGTTCATGGATATCCGCAAAGGTTCTGATGCCGAGTTCGGGCAATCGATCTACGAACCGTTCGGCATCGCCCAGGTCGAGCCGATCAGCTTTGGCGGGATTTGTATTTTCTCCAGCGTGTGCGGGTGTGCCGGTTTTGTCGACAAAGTGCGCGGCGACAAGCCCACGCCCAACGTGATCGTTGCCGATTACACCGATCTGCCGAATAAGTCGCTTCCGTCGGCACAATTGCTGTCGCTCGGGGCGTCTGAGCGCGAGGCGATCGAGCATGTGGTGGCCGAGAAGGTCGCACGCGAGTTGGTCGAGTCGCTGCCGCGCGATGCGCGCGGATTTGATCCGCTGATCGACCGCGGCTATGAATTGGCGCAGCAGATGAGCTGGGACGCGGTGGCGATCAATTATGTGATCCCCGGCATCCAGCGGGCGGCCAGAGCGCAGCGGCTGCGACAAGTCATCTAGCGACTGATTCTGACTCGGTGATGCCGTTTCTCACATCGAGCGGATTCGATCGATTATAAACTTTGTGCGAATCGGGTGCACAATCAATGCTAACTCGGCTAAGATAAGAATAGCTGAGAAGAAGTATGGACAAAATGGAGACGGATCTCCCTCTCCCCGGGCTTTTTTAATAGGTCTATCAGAGAAACTATGCAAGTTACCGCCCAATCCCCCGACTCACCCCGCGATCTGTCTGACCCATCGCAGACCCGCGTGAAGTTTGCCGGTTCCGATCTATTCGTACGCGAACTGCGAAAACGCGTCGAGGCCTATTTTGAGACCACCGGCAAGCGCAAACGTGATTGTCCGCAGATGTACTTCAAGACCGCGACGATTCTGGCGTGGTTTTTCGGAGCTTATGCGCTGCTGCTATTTGTGGCGATGCCGTGGTGGGGTGTCGTGCCGCTGGCGATCGTTGTCGGTCTGGCGGTGGCGGCGATCGGGTTCAACATCCAGCACGACGGCGGGCACCGGGCGTATTCGGATCGAAAATGGGTCAACAAGGTCATGGCGCTGAGCCTCGATATGATGGGCGGCAGCAGCTACATGTGGGATTGGAAACACAACTCCATCCACCACACCTACACCAACATCCACGGCCACGATGACGACATCGCCATCGGCATCTTTGGTCGGCTCGCCCCGGAGCAAAAGTGGATGCCGTTCCATCGCGCCCAAGGCATCTATCTCTGGGCGCTGTATGGACTTCTGGCGATCAAATGGCATTTTGTAGATGACTTTGTCTGTTTCGCGACCGGCAAGATCGGCGGACACAAGATTAAGCGCCCCAAGGGTTGGGACTTGGTCACGTTTTTTGTCGGCAAGGCATTTTTCTTCTCCATGGCGTTTGTGTTGCCCATTCTGCTGGGTCATGTCTTGTGGGCGGTACTGGGCGTCTATGCGATCGCGGCGTTTACCAGCGGCGTGGTGTTGAGCGTCGTCTTTCAACTGGCGCATTGCGTTGAAGAAGCCGAGTTCCCCCAGCCGGTTGCGGTCCCGCCTGATGCGGCCAAGATCGACAACGACTGGGCGGTCCATCAACTGGAAACAACGGTTGATTTTGCACGGCAGAGCCGGGTGCTCTGCTGGTTCCTCGGCGGACTCAATTTCCAGGTCGAACACCACTTATTCAGCAAAATCTGCCATATCCACTACCCGGCACTGAGTAAGGTCGTCGAGGATACCTGCCGAGAGTTTGGCGTGCGATATAACGCCCACAAGACGTTCCTGTCGGCGGTCGGTTCGCACTACCGATGGCTGACGACGATGAGCGTCCGACCCACGCCGCAACAGGCGTGATCCTCCATTTTTCCGGAAACCGAGTGCGGTTTTTTGCCGCAGACTGGCAAAATAACTCATCGAAAGTCACAATATCTGCGTAATGTCTGGGGTGGTCCCGTTTGGACGGGACAGCTTACGGACGATTTCAATTTCCCTGCCACAGGCAGAGTGAGGCAACGACATGAGAAATTTCAAGGTTTACGGATTTGTGGGCGCGATCGTCGCACTGATGGTCATCGCCAGCATCAGCAACGCCGATGTTGAAGGTTTGGTCGGCAAGGACGCACCCGATTTCACACTGACCACGCTGGACGACAAGGAAGTGAAGCTGTCGGGACAGAAGGGCAAAGTGGTCGTTCTGGACTTCTGGGCGACCTGGTGCCCGCCTTGCATCAAGGCCCTCCCGCACCTGCAAAAGCTGGCGGCCGACAAGGAACTGGCAGACAAAGGTCTGGTTGTCTGGGGCGTCAACGCCCAGGAAGCCAAGGGCAAGGTCAGTGCCTTCATGGAAAAGAACAGCTACACCTTTGGCGTGCCGATGGACACCAAGGGCACCACGATGAAAGCCTACGGTATTGAAGGCATCCCGACGCAGATCATCGTCGGCAAAGATGGCAAGGTTGCCTACGTCGCCGTCGGGTACGGCGGCGAAGAAGGCTCAAAGAAGTTTGATGACGAGATAAAGAAAGCTCTCGACGCCAAGTAAACGGCCACCGCATTTATTTGCAGCAAACAAAAGAGGCGTAAGCGATGATTTCGCTTACGCCTCTTTGTGTTGGTTCAACGGTACCGAGTCGATCAGCCGATCGACGCGCTACGCCACCAGGAGTGGTGGTTTTCATCCAACTCATCAGTCGAGGGATACGGGAAGAACTTGGTCCCGCCCGAATCGGCCAGGAAGAACCCGCGACGGATCGTGCGATAGAACGCCACCAAAGGCGGCGTACGATCGACGGTCTTGGTCATCTTCTTGCCCGCCGTTGCCGCGAGCTGATTGAGGCAGTCCTCAATATGTGCCGGATCGCGGTAGGGCAGATAACCGGCCAGCCGACCATCCGGATCACGGTCGATCAGACAGTCGGCAAAGAAGATGCGCGGCACGTGCACCGGGTTGTGCGGGTTGGTCATGAACTTGCCAAACGCACCCGGGGCCAGTGACGAGACCACGCGCGGATAGATCGGGCAGAGTTCGACATACATATTCATGCCGCTCTCTTCGTTCTGCTCGTCGTAACTCGTGCCTTCCAACGCCAGGACACGACCATCGCGCGTCGTGCAATAGAGCTTGCCAACCGCACTAAGCGGCACATGCTCAAGCACGCGATAGGCAGAAATATACTTACTGCGTCGTGGCGTGCCGTCGGCGTGGGGAACGCAACGCTCCAGCGACTTGGGCAAATGCAGGTAGTCGTTGCTCAGCGACGGATCGATCTCAAGAAACATCACATTGCCGCTGGTGCGCTTCTGCGTACCGACGGCCATGTAATTGCCGAACTGTTCGGCGGGCAAATGCGAGGCGACCAGCGCCTCACTTCGATAACACATCAGATAGAGGTGAGTTGTCATAAATCTCCAGAGTTTAGATTTTAGATTTGCGAGTTGCGATTGAACACGGTTTTAATCTCAAATCTCAAATTTCAGATTGGGTGTTTTGACTCGGGACCGCGATTTGCGACCGAACATTCGATCGCAAATCGCAAATCCAAAATCGAAAATCCCTTAATTTCCCATCCCCAGCCACTGGCTGATGACGGGTGCGTATTTCACAATCAGACCGGCGAACACAATGCTGACCATGCTCATGAGCTTGATCAGAATGTTAAGCGACGGACCGGCGGTGTCTTTGAACGGATCGCCGACGGTATCGCCAACGACTGCGGCTTTGTGAGCACCTGAACCCTTGCCGCCATGGTGGCCGGCTTCGATGAACTTCTTGGCATTATCCCAGGCACCGCCTGAGTTGGCCATGAAAACCGCCATCGCGAATCCCGCGCACAAACCACCCACCAGCAGACCCAGCACGCCGGACACGTTCAACACCAGTCCGACCAGCACCGGAACGATAATCGCCAACAGGGACGGCAGGATCATCTCCCGCTGAGCGCCAGCGGTACTGATCGCGACGCAGCGGGCGTAGTCGGGACGGTCGGTCCCTTCCATGATGCCCGGTTTCTCGGCAAATTGGCGACGCACTTCCTTGACCATCGCGTATGCAGCCCGGCCGACCGCTTTCATGGTCAACGCGCTGAACACGAACACCATCAATACGCCCATGAATACGCCGACCAACACCTTGGGCGACATCAGCGTCACATTGTAGAACGTCATGAACTCGGGCAAGCCCGCTTTGTCGATCTCATGCACCGCCACGCCGGCAGGGACTGCGGCGCGTGACATCAGCTTGTTGTCCTTGTCGATCGCGACCAGATCACGGGCCCGTTCGCCAAGTTCATTGATCACCAGCGGCAGGGGGTGACCGTTCTTGTCGTTCAAGCCGTCAATGTATACCGAAGTAGGACCGGCACCCTCAAAGGCACTGAGCGTGTAATACTCACGCGTCTGGGGCGTGAGTTTCTGCCCCTCGGGCGCGGGAAGGAAAATCGCCCACTTCTTGTTGGTGGAGATACCGACATCCTTGAGAACCCAGGGCGTTGAAGCCTCTGCGGGTGCGACATAGACGACGGCGGCCTCGCGGTGGATGCCGATACGCACTTCTTCGACGTAACTGGCCAGAAGCGCCAGTGCGGTCAATGCCGCTGATCCGATCGCAAAACCCTTGCCGATGGCGGCGGTGGTGTTGCCGACGGCGTCGAGTTTGTCGGTGCGCTGACGCACTTCCTTGGGCAGTTCGCTCATTTCGGCGATGCCGCCCGCGTTGTCGGAGATGGGGCCGTAGGCATCGACGGCGAGCTGGATGCCGGTGTTGGCGAGCATGCCGACGGCGGCGATGGCGATGCCGTA
>JBGSMH010000133.1:0-2649 GCA_041740275.1 Phycisphaerae bacterium | reverse complement strand
TGCGGTAATCGGCGGCACCTGGTAGAACCCCCGCATCGACCCCATCTGAATGGGTGCCGCGGTAAAGAGCAGCCCGCGCGTGATCACCGGGATCGCGGCGAAAAATCCCGAGATCAATATCCCAAAGAGGCTACAGATCAGCACGCCGAGCAGCAGGTAATACTTCAGATTCACCCACCAGCCATCGTGCTTGACGCGAAAGCGTGTGACATGCTTTCCGATCGAGAAATCGAACAGATCAATCAGCGTCCCCAGCGGGCAGAGATATCCGCAGAATCCGCGCGGGAAGACCACGCACACCAGCAATATCCCAGCGGCCCAGAACAATGACCAGACCCACGCCTTGGCCGCCAGCGCGGTCGAGATGCTCACCAAGGGATCGATCGCCAGAAACGTCTCGGCGGCGATGAACTCTTTAGCGGCGAATTGCCCCGCATGATCCGGATCGCCATAGGGCCAGCAAACATAAAAGAACAGCCACAAGAACGTGATAAAACAGATCGCCTGCACGCATCGACGAACCGGGGCCGATAGCCAGGTCGGTCCCAGCGCTTTGAGTATTTTTCGAAAGCGCGACGGGTGGATCGTGATATCGGTGTGCGAGAAGACCTTGTCGGGCAACACCTTCAGCGCCATGCGCTTGAACGGCCTTGCCATCTCGCGCTTCGGATCCTTTTTGGGGTGGCGAAGGTATGGCAGGAACAGATTAAGCCGCATAGGTTACTTCCCCGCACCGGCCAGCGCCTTGGCGGAGGCATTGATGATCGCCTCGGAGGTGATCGTCGCCCCGGTCGTCGCATCGATGCCGGATACAGATTGCTTCTTGACGATGCGTGCAGGCACGGCGGTCAACGAGGCGTAGAACTGTTTCTCTTTATGCTTGGTCACCTCGACGGACACGATCGCGTGATCCTTGACCTTTACTTCGACCTCGACCGGGCCGACGTAACCGATGCTATTGTCGGTGTAGGTGCCATCGGGGATCTTGGATAGATCGAGCAGATCAAAGAGCTTGACGGCTTCGAGGCTGGCGGCGGCACGCTTCTTGTTGACCGCCAAATCGCGCTCGGACGATTTCTGTACCGCCACCGCCTGCTCATAGAACTTGGCGGCCTGGGCGCTTTTTCCCGCGTGGCGACAGGCATCGCCGGCAGCAAGGAACGCCGCCGATGGGGCGTTATTGGCTTTGCGCGACGCCAGTGCCAAAGCGGTATTCAGATCGCCCAGCTCAGACCAGAGCTTAATCACCTGCGCATTGCGGGTGTTGTCATCGCCAATCTGCTTCAGCACCGCGATGGCCGCCGATTCGCATCCCATGCGCATGTAGCACTCGGCCAGATGGATGGGATTGTTGGCCTTTTTTGCCCAGTATGCGCCACGCGGAAAGTCTTCGAGCAATTCTGTATACAGCTTGGATAGCAGCTGCGTCGCTCGCTGTTGCGCGCCGGCATTGCCTTTGTTGATCGTCAGCACGTGATGCACGAGTTTGACGCCTTCATTCCATCTGCGGGGGTTCGGATCGATGATATCAAACACATACGCCCCCACATTTTTCTTCGGCTGCCAGCCCCCGCCAGGGGTCTGAGGCCAAGTGAGGTCGAGCGTATCGGGGTAGACCAAAGGCGTCTGGTCCCACCAATCGGGCGGGGTTTTCCCGGCGTCGTCGATGATCTTGTCGGCCTCGGCCTTGGTGAGCTTTTTAACAGGCTCCGTCGAATCTTTGTCGGTCGCATCTGGCGCAGCGGGTGCTGTGGAGATGCTGCACGCGACGACCAGTGCGAGCAACGGGATGGCCCAACGTCGTTTAACTGGCGACATGGCTGGTCTCCTCTCTCGTTAGGTCTGTTGCCGTTTGATCCGCCAGCGGGAAACCACTGGTGCTGAGCGTTTGACCATCCTTCATGACGAAAAATGCATCGACATTGCTTTCTGCCATCGCCAATTTCAAGCCGCGATCCGGGCCGAGCACGAAGATCGCGGTCGATAGCACATCCGCCTGCGTCGCGGTTGGGGCGACGACACTGACGCTGGCGAACTCGCCGGGTGATCGTCCGGTGGCGGGATCGACGATGTGGTTTGTTGCCAGATCGGCGGTGAAGGCGGTTTGGTAATCGCCACTGGTGGACAGGCAGCGGCCTTGCAGGGACGCGACGCCGATATAGGCGTCCTTCTCCCGCGGGTGCTGGATGCCGACTTGCCATGCCTCGCCGCTGGTTTTGCGGCCTAGGGATGCGATTTCACCGGCGTCGACCAACGCATGGGCGATGCCGTGCTTTTTCAGCACTGCCATCGCCCGGTCGGTTGCGAAACCTTGTGCGATGCCGTTGAGCGTGATCGCCATGCCCGGTCGGGCGAGGCGAATCTGGCGATCGCTGATCTGAATCTGCCTCCAATCGACCCGCTGCAGCGCGTCGGCCGCCTCAGCATCGGTCGGAAGGCGTCTATTTTGCCTGGCATTGGCGTATGTAGTCCACAGCGGCTGGACGGTGGGATCAAACGCCCCATCGCTTTTGCGTGCAACTGAGACTGCGTCTCGGAGAATCTCGACCAGATAAGGATCGGGATCGCTCAAAAACCCGTCGCGGTTGAGCTGGCATAACTGGCTGTCCGATCGGTAAAGGCTCATCACCTGCTCGATGCGGGCCAGTT
>JBGSMH010000132.1:0-6181 GCA_041740275.1 Phycisphaerae bacterium | reverse complement strand
GCGTTCGTTCTTCCAGAACGCCGTGAGATACACCCGCGTGCCCACCGGCAGCGCCGGGTCAAAGGCCACGTCGATCCGCGTCCGCGTCGTGCCGCCTTCAAAGTACCAACCCTGTGCCGTCGTCGGCGGGTTCGCGCCGATGAAGCTGAACAGGTTGGCGGCTTTAACACCGGGCGGGCGCGAGTTGTCAACGTTCTGCGAGTCGCGCAGCTCCACCGACACGGTATTCAGCTTCACGCCCTTGACGATCAGCTTCGGCTCGAACGCCGGTGCCGGGATCTCCTGCCGCTCGTGCGGCACGGTCAGCCCCAGCAGGCTGCGCATCTCGTTGGTGGTCGCAGGAAACGCCTGCACGACCCGGGCCAGTTCCCGGAGATTTTTCACCATCGCAAACTTCTTTTCGTCCTTGACGATGACCGCGCTGGCAGAGCGTGTGGCGCGGTTCTTGGTCACCGCGTACGCCGCATCCCACGCCAGCACCAGCGTATGAAACGCCGTCGCCTGTGCGGCCACCAATCCGAACGCCGTCGGGGTTGCCGTGATGCGCGTATCGAAGTTCTGAACAAACTCGTCCAGGTCAGCTTCGCGTTTGGGGACGAAATCTTTATTGAGAGTCATGATCGACTCTCCTTTCCCGAACCCAGGCGACCTCACAGACGGCTAACGCCTCCGCAGCGAGAAAGTCGAGTCCGATGATTTCCAGTCAGGCAGTCCCCGGACACATTCCGGCTTGTAATACCGCTGACATGGGAATTCATCGGTCGAACCATGATGCGACTTAGTTAACCCGTAGTGCGACTTATTGACGCACCCCCATGCGATTGAACACTTCTGCGATCAGTAGGTCGCGGCTTTGGAAAGAAGAAACGCACCTTCGTTCCGGGGTTTCTCCTTCTCCTCGTCCCATCCCATAATTTCCCAACGCTCTCGGTCGTTCTCCTTTGTCAGGATCAAGGCGCGAGTGCCGGTGTACTACGCCCAGTCGTAACGCCCATCGAAATACGCGTAGCGATCGACGAAGGCCTGCCGGGCAGGGACGTGAATTTTTTGCAGCGGCGGGGCGATCTGCGCGAACGTGGTCGTCACAAACACCTTATCCTGTTCGTGCGTCTCGGCGCTCTCCAGCATGCTCGGATGAATCTTCAACTTGCGACTGTCGGGATCTACCCAGATTTGGTGCCTATCGAAGGCGCGATGATGGTTCTCACACAAGGCGAGTCCGTTCGTCGCCACGTCGCTTGAGCCGAGAACGCTCGCCGGAAGGATATGTGCCCCTACGACAAGGCCCATATTCAAGCCGCACATTGCGCAACGGGCACCGTAGGCTTCTAGAACCGATCGAGCAAACCGAGCATCGCGAATGAGGCGAGTAGTCGCAGCTCTTGCTCGAGCGGCAGCCGCTGCATCCGGGTGGTCTATCAGACCGGCACCAGCAATAGCAATCTGTACGTCCTTCGGCACAAGCGGCACCCCCTGCTCGATGTGTTCGATGAAGCTAGGAAGCAATTGTGGAAGGAAAGCCCACCGAACGCCACCGTCGCTGTTAATGTAAGGCTCCGCCCACCCAACTTCCTGCGCCGCTCGAAACAATCGCTCGGGAAACAAGGTTGAAACTCGCTTTGGATCTCCCAGTCGAGTCTCAGGATCGGCGGCAACGAACACCGCGGGTTGATCGATGTCCCAAACACCGATCAGCAGCGGCGACGTTCCTGGCAAGGTCAGCATCGGCCTGTTGGGGCCGGGCGGTTGGAAGCGGTATTCATATGATTTCCCGCGAGACATCGGGCCGATCGGACCAACGTGTAGGCTGAAGTGCCGGACTGCACCGGCTACCTGTACTTCAATGTGCCCGGGCCAACCGTCGCGGGCGTCGACTACTCGAGCAACGTTGTCGCCCACGAGCGAGCAGAAAATCTGAACATAAGCTTCGCGACTTATCGCCATTTGGATACCTGTTCAGTCAAAAAGCGACCGTTCTGCGTATTGCACGTTGGATGGCTCAAACGACTCCGCCTTGAGGCGGCGTTCCAGATGAGCCTTACCCGACAGGAGTGGGAAGGGATATGTACAAAGCACAACGCCGCCGGCCATTGTCGGGTGTGTCTGCCGACTTCGAATGTCGAATCGCATTGCCCGTAAATCGGTAATCAGTTCACTCAGGTCGGCATCAGCTATGCCCAAGGTCTCAGTCACGCGCACGCGGCTCATGGCCACGCCGCAGTTTGCGCTGTCACCTATGAACCGCAGGGCCTTTACCAGCGTCGTTGCTGGACCGCCGATGATGTCGGTGCGAATCTTTACCGTATCCCCTCGATTTGCGTAGTGACCGTAGATGTCGATCAAAGTGAGGAACTTGGAGTGCCTGATAAGCACGTCTTGAATCGCGTCCCAGGCGAAGAAAACATCGCCAAAATCGGCAAGTGAGCAGTCAGCCACCAATGTCTTGATGTCCGTTAGGCCCTCGCGCAGCCCACCGATCTCGAACTTTATTCGCCGACGCTTATTCCGACCACCGTTGACCCTAACGAAAGACAACTCAATGTCGTCGCCCGAAAACGACTCCTCACCCCTGAAGTGGCGTCCCGGTAAGGTTGTCCCGGGTGGCTCGACGTGAATCGTTTTACCAAAGAAACCCTCGTACGACGCGTGCCATACGGTGGCGCTTCGCTTCCTGCGTTTCGTCACTTTCGCGTGTCCAAATCGCTCGGCAACAACATGCTTGGCAACCGATTTGAAGTGATTTGTCCTCTCCCGCTGCCTCTGCCGGAAGGTGGGTATGTGCAAGGCATCGCGCAACGGATAGGTGAGGCTGGCGACGCGGTCGATCAATTGTTCGCGGGCGGCGACCGCGATGACCTTCGCCATGAGGGGAGGGACAGAATTTCCAATCTGCTCGACGACCTTGCCGTAGCTGCCCTCTATCTTGTACGCGTCGGGGAATGACTGCAATCGCTTCAATTCCTCGACATTGAAGTGTCGGTTCTTCCAATGGAATGGGCCGGTGAATTTTCCAGGCTTGGCTTTAATTGTGCGACACGGATTTTTCGGATCGACTTTATAGAGGAAGTCGTGGAACTTCGACCGCCAAGCGAAGATTGGCGCGGGATAGCCCATTTCCCGTGTGAAGAAGGCATAGTTTAGGCCGGGCGGGACTTGAGGCAGGAGATGGCCATAGAGGCCTCCCAGGTCGTCGTGCGCAGGCTCACGCGGATCAGTTATGTCTGCCAGCGCCTCGCCAGCGGAGACTAATGGTCGCTTCGACGCCGAGTCTGGCCCGTGGGTCGGAAGCGGGAATTCAAACTCGCCCTCGCGGTAGCCGACCATTACCAGTCGCTCGCGATGTTGGGGTACGCCGTAGTCCGCCGCATCTAGCACGTCCGCTCTGAGCTTATAGCCGTGTGCTTGGAAGGCTTGCACGATCTCTCTCCAAGGGCCACCATCATTCGCGCCGGGTAGTCCATAGACGTTCTCAAACACGAACATCTGTGGCTTGATAATGTCGAGGATGTGGCAGTATGCGAGGAAAAGACGCCCTCGGGCGTCCGAGGTGCCTAGTACGCCACCGGATCGACGGCCGGCTGCGGAAAAAGTCTGGCACGGAGGGCCGCCAATGATACATTCGATACCGGCACCGGTGAACTGGTGTGCATCGAACCGGCGTACGTCGATCGCAAACACTTGCGCTGACGGTCCATATACCTTATCCGGTCCCTTATTGGCTTCCAGTGTTCTGGCATAGTGGGGATCGATTTCGACGCAGGCGACGATGTCGTACCCAGCCATGTGGAAACCGATGTCCAGCCCTCCGGCACCACTGAAAAGACTTAGCGTCTTGATTGGCCTGCGTCGTGGATCGTCCATCCCTGTTACTCCAATTCCTGCGCTAGTATTACCACGATAGTGGGTAGGAACACAACCCACCGGCTGTGCGTTGACGCCAAAGATGCAGGCATCTGCCTAATCCCTGGCTCCGTTTGGACAATCGACGCAGAATAGCTAAACGCGAGCGCTGGTTGGGTAGTCCCGGGCGGCGTCTACCTAATCCGCGGCGCGGATTGGGTAATCCCCCGCGCCGTCTACCTAATCCACGGCGCGGATTGCCTAATCCCCCGCGCCGGTTGGGTAATCCGCCGCGCGGTTTGCCTAATCCCTCGCGCCGTCTGCCTAATCCACGGCGCGGATTAGCTAATCCCTGGCGCCGATTGGGTAATCCATGGCGCGGATTACCTAATCCCTGGCGTCGGGGGCGGATTATCAGGGCGCAGCGCGCGCGGCGATGCTGGGACGGGCGGTTTCATCGGGCGCTTCGGTCACACGCCGATACCGGCCGAGGGCGGTGGGGGGGAAATGGGCAGAGGCAGAACGGCGACGCGGGGTGGATCGCGGGGCGGAGGGGGCGATGCGCGGGGCGTCAATGTCTGGCGGGGATATGGCCGATGAATGGTTTATGCGAAACCCCTCGACAGGCTCGGGACGGGCCCACGCGAAAGGCGCGGGGCGAAAGCAGGATCGATCGCTGGAAATCCGAAAACGCGTCAAGTCGCTGTTCTCGAAAATGTGCGTGCTGCATTTGTACGAGAAGATGCCGCCGAATGTTCGCGAGTCGATCTGTCGCGGATGGTGTCACGATCCCGTGCTGGAGTTCGATCCGTCATTCCCATCGGCAGAGGCATTTGGCGGGGCGTATGCGGCGATCCGGCAGACGGCAATCGAAGGATTCGAGAGAGCCAAAGTCAAGTACGAGACGTTCGAATTGTCGCTCAAGGACTTCTGGGCGATCGCTTCGCCGATGGCGTTGTATCTTCGGCGGATGACCGACCGGATGGCGTCGCCGTTATATACTGGACCGCAAATGTCGGCAGCGGTGCGAACGTTTCTCAGAGTGGTCACACCGCTCGTGGAAGAGGTTGTTCGTCAGGACGCACAGAACGCGATGCAACTGGCATTGCACGATACGTTGGTCGCGCCGCTGGTGTCGCGAAGTCGAACGGATAGCAGGCTCCTGCACGCGAAGGTGACATCCACGATGACGGAGCGCGGATCGCAGATGGTGGTGACGCTTCATTCGGAAGAACCGCCGATGAAATATGTGCGGCTGGAGGGTAGGAAGTCGGGCGGATCAAGGCCGATGTATCGCGTGGGGACATCCAACACCTGGAACGGGATCGAGTGGGCATCGTGGACGCGCGAATCGCTTAAAGGACACTGGCAGGACCAGGTGGGCATCGGCGAGGGTGAGGCGTGGCCGGTGTATGTGCAGTCGCACGCGCTCAAGCAGATGCGCGAGCGACTCAACGCGTATGCCTACGCGGAGTGGGCAGAACACTGGATGTATCAGTCGCTGATGACGCCGAAGATCGTATCCAGACTGTCGGCGGATGAGCTGTTGGTGGCGTTTGAGGTGCAGGGAGATCGGCTGGGGTATCTGGTGGTGACGGCGAAGGACGGACTGGTGGCGGTGCGGACGTTCCTGTTCCTGACGATGTCCAACACGCCCGAGGGACGGATGCTGGAAAAGCGCCTCAAGCTGACACGCGATGAGCTGACCTATCTGCGCATGCATGAGCTGAGCCGATTTACGCAGACGGATTTGAAGGATGATCCGAAGCTGAGTGCGTTGCTGCGCGAATGTGGTTGTGGGCATTTGCTTGAGTTGGCAGAGGATGAGTACATGTTGCATCCCGGTGCGACCCAGCCCAAAGCGTTCGCGACCGAGTTAAAGCAGTACGTCGGCATGGCGGCGTGAGGCGGTAGCGCAAGGCAGCGGGTTCTACTTTACCGGGGTCAGGGTGAATTCCTTGATGGTGATGCCTTTGAGCATGTTCGCGCGGTTGAACCGAAGGACGTTTTTTCCCTTGGCCAGCGTGAGTTCCACAGCCGGGGAATTGTCCCACATGCCTACGGTATAGGGGACGTTGATCTCGGTCGGCTGCGGGTCGTTGTTGACGGTGACCGACAGGTTGGTCTTGTCGCTGGCGGTGACGAGTTTGGCGGTCAGGGCGTACTTTCCGGCAGCGGGGGAGTCGAAGGTATATTCAAAGGGCTCAGGCCTGCCATTTCGCAGGTGCATCTGCATCCCGGAGGTGGCGCTGGGCATGAAGATGACGCCGCCGGTGCTGTTGGTGGGCTTGCTACAGGCCGCAGCGGGGATGGTGATCACGCCGTTGGGGTTGATGGAGAT
>JBGSMH010000131.1:0-4322 GCA_041740275.1 Phycisphaerae bacterium | reverse complement strand
TCCCGTTCGTCTCCTCCGGCGGCAGCAGCTTGATCGCCAGCTTCATGATCATCGGCCTGCTGATCAACATCGGCCAAAAACGCCCCATCGTGATGGGACGGGAGTCCTTTGAGTTTGCGGATTGAGGTTTCGTGGTTGGTGATTCGTGGTTCGTGGGAATACGAAATTCATACGGAACAGGCATGAATCACGCGCTTGTAGATGCGACGCCTGCGTCGCCAATTCGTAGTGTTTCGGCTCACATAAATGGGCGACGCAGGCGTCGCAGCTACAAAATGTGAAGCGAACACCCCACCCCTGATCCTTATCACGAGTCACGAACCACGAGTCACGACTTTGCCCATCATCGCTTCGAGCACTTTTCGTCTGTAGGCGAACATCTTTTTGAGCGCGGGTCTGACCACAAGCACGTTTCCGATCGGTCCCAGCGGGCCGTAGCCGACGCGGTAGTCGATGTGGTCGATGATGCGGGTCGAGCGATCGTCGATGGCCTCAAACTCGTGCGTGTGTCGCCACGATTTGAACGGGCCTTCGATCTGTTCATCGACAAACCGCGCCTCCATGCCGGTGATCGTCGCGTGCGGCGGGACGTTTTCCACGATCCGCGCCACCCATTTCACCCGCCCGATCGGCGACTTAGTCGAAATCACCAACTCGGTCCCCACCTGCGCCGGCAAAGGTTCGACGCGCTCCAGCCGCATCTGCTGAGCTGGCTCGGTCAACGCCGGGAGCAGGGTCTGCATGTCCTGATACGCCGCCCAAACCCGGCGAATGTCCCAACCCACGTCGACACTGTACGAAAAGGTTCTGCCAATGGTCATGTCGCCGACAACCTTTCTTGAAATGATGCGTTCAAACCGCCAATGGCCGCCGATGAACGCGGACCCGATTTGCCCGCATTGTCACGCTGCGACAATGCGCGACTTTTCACTTGTTGCATTTGTTGCATCGGCTTTCGTCCATACGAAAAACATAAGTGTTGGCCGTCGCTAGACTTGCAAATTTTGACACGCCAAAGTGTTGGGCGCCAGCGTGCAACTGTTGCATTTCCTACATTTCCGGCCGGAGTTTGACCCTTCTTATTTTTTTGTAGGAGGGCGGCACCGCGCGTGTAACACGTTGACGCGTCCCCAAACGCAGCGCGATTTACAAGGCAACTATATCCCCGACAACCTCAAAAGTCGGCGGAAAACTCAGACAAATCCGCCGATTTTTCGTTTTCCCTGACACCACGCTGTCACCCTCCCCCGATTATCACTCTGACCAACCCGACCAGACCGCTGCACAACCCCCGACCGACTGAAAACCAAATCAATCGACAAAAATAAGAACCGACCCCTTTAGAGGTGTCCTGCGTCCCCGCTTCGCTTCCCCCCGTTTCGCTGTCCTATTTAGTCCGAAGCGTATCGAAAAGTGAGATCACGAGCGAATCCACGCTCATCGAACTTCTAATTCTGCCATCGAACACCATCTTGCCTCCCTCAAACACAATCGCTATACGGGTTTCATCGTTAGGCTTAACCACAAGGACAACGTGTCGTGTACCCGCAGTAAACGCGACTGCTTCGCTGGCAGTGCCAATGCCGCTAACTCGAACCCACTGCAAGGCTAGCGATCGTGCACACTGTTCGATCGAACCATCCGCGTTCACGCGATTCCGCTCGATTGCATCGAGAATTAGCGTCTCATGCTCGACCGTGTTAAGCCAGCTAAATGCCTCCTGACTCGTCCTTAACGCCGTTTCGTAACTCGCGCCGCCGGCGACCAAGGCGCGACGAATGACGTCAACACCCTGGTTGCGCGCGGCAATACCCATAAGAAGGGCCGGTTCAGAGTGTCTAAGCGTCCTAAACTCAAACCATTCGGAAGCATTGCCGGAGCCAATCGATATGGCCAGATCCACATTGTTAGTTCCTGGGACACTCAACTTGATTAACTGGGGTGCTCGATTCCATGTTTTATTGGTGGTTCCGTTGTTCAATGTGAAATGACTCGATTGCGATGTGGCGGCGTCCACTTCGGTCAACCTACCGTCATCGCCTACCTCGACCTCGATGGGAAAGGCATCTGCTGAAATGGTACGGACATCTACGTTCGCGTGATCTTGGCATCGCAATGACAAATCGTTTGCCCCCAAGGGCATGATGACAACCGTGTACGGCGTTCTGTGTTGATCGACGTTTGCAGCTTCGACAGAAATACAGTCTGCCATAGTCACAGCAAGTCCCGCACTTTCGATCTGCTCCTTGAAGTCTTGTTCCGCGAGCAGCGCTCGAAATCGTTGTGCAGGATACACCACCCAAATCCAGACAAGGGTCGCCGCAATTGCGCATCCAATTAAAACCGACAAGATGACCCGGTTTCGTGCTGTCATGTTCACTTCGCTTAACAGGGGCGACCCAAAGGGGTCGGTTCTCGTATTCATCGATAAGTCTCGTGAATGTTTACCGTCCGGCCAAGTTTAGCGGGTTCTACGCACATCGCGCAGCACCCACGCGATCGCTATTTTGCCGCCGGCGAGGCGTAGCAGCCGCGGGCGGGGGATTGGGGGTCATAGGGCACGCCGTTGGCATCGGCGGGGACGGTTTGCAGGGGCTTGCCGCCGGTGCGGGCGGGGGATGCGGGAAGCAGGGTGAAATCGAGTTTCGTCGCATCGGTAAACATCGCATCGCCGGTGGTGGCCTTGGGCTCCTGTTCGGGCGGCTTGCTCAGAAAGTGATTCGATAGCAGGTACAAGTCACTCACATCCGCGCCTTTGGTCATGCCCATTTTCGAGATGATGGAGTTGATCATATAGACGTTGGACGCCCGAAAGCTGTCCCGCCACAGCCATGACTGGTTCGGCAACGTGATATGCAGGAACAGCACATGGTCCAGATGCCCCGAATATTGCGAGAGCATCACGGTGTCGCCTTTTTGAAACAGGCAATTGACGAACGCCGAGTCTTGAAGGTTCAGGCCGAAGAAACCTTGGGAAATGCAGTTGGTGCCTTTGACGTTGTAGAGAATGACCGAGTTGTATTGCGATGAATCGCCGACGTGGGACTGGTGAAAATCGGGGTGGGCTTCGGTCGGCCCACGGTCGATGTCATCGACGGAGCAGTTGATGGCTGTCCGAACGCCGGTGAAGGCGTCGGAGCAGAGCTTGACCATCTTGTGATCGCGCATGAGGGTCGCACCCGGTCCGTTGCCCATTTCGGTGGTGAGTCCGCCGGTGATGTAAGAGCGGTAGCGATTTCCGAAGGTGTCGCCGCCGCCTTCCCAGCGGCCTTTCTTGTTGTAGAGCTTGCAGTTGTCGAGCCAGACGATGCTCTTGCCTTGTTCGCCATCGAGGATGGTGTTGTAGCCTGGCTTGGTCGGGTTGGAGAAGAGCGTGACGTTTCGGAACAGAAGCTTGTCCGTACTGGGTCGGCCTTTGCCGATTTCGACGTCATCGCGTGCCACGCCGGGGGCGGCGGTGATGATGGTCCAGTAGTCTCGTTTGAGGCCGCCTCCGAGCGCCTGGGGTGTGTAATCCTTGCCCGCCTTGAGGTAGATCGTCCCGCCGACCGGGGCTTTGGCGATCGCGGCTTTGATGGTCTTGAAAGGTTTGGCTTCGGTCCCGTCGTTGCCGTCATCCCCGGCGGTGCAATCGACCCAGACCGGCTCGCCGAACTTCAATGAGCCGTTGGCGTTGGCATACATCGGCAAAGGATCAAGCTGGCGAATGATCATCCCCGACTCAAGCGGGACGGCCTCGGCGCGGACTTCAAACGGGCCGTCGGGCAGCTTTTTCGGATCGATGGTCGTCCAGAACTCCACAACTTTGGTTTCTGGATTGAGCGTCGGGTGTTCGACAGTTTTGGCGAGTTCAGGCACCTCTTTGTCGCCAACGAACACCGTGAAATCGACTTTGCAGCCGGTTTCATGGAATGACACGACGCCGACATTGAACGGCTGATTGATGACTTGATAGGGCACGACGTCCCACGCCGCGATCGGGTGGGTGGCTTTGGGGTTGACCGGTTTCTGGCCCGGTTCCTTGAACGGTTCCTGTGCAAAAGCCACGCCAGGACTGATCAAACCCATGACCAGCCCCATCAAGAACACCAACGTCGCGATCGAGTGCGTTTTCATTTACTGCCTCCAGTTCAATACCGATTTTTCAACTGTGTAAAACGGTTGCCTGCCGCCTTTATTAGCATACCGTTGGATCGGGTAACGACAACCCTTGAAGTCTTGGGACAAATCGCGACGATATGTTCATCGGGCGGCAATCGCCTGGTGCGGGGTTTCTCGGAAAAGACGTGCCACTCTCGGTTTTACTCTGGCAAGTCACCCGC
>JBGSMH010000130.1:0-13914 GCA_041740275.1 Phycisphaerae bacterium | reverse complement strand
GCGCCAGCCGCCACGATTGCGCCTCGCCCGATCGTAATGCCTGCTTTTAAGATGGCACTTTGGCCGATCCACGCGTCCGCGCCGATGGTCGTTTTGGGGATTTCGGTGCGTCCGGAAAATATGATCGGTACGCCCGCATGGTCATAGCGATGATCTCCTCCGACCACTACAACATTTGACGCCAGCATCGCATATCGCTCGATTTCAATGCGAGGTCTTAGAACGCAGTTTGAACCGATGAAACTGTATTCTCGAGCGATCAGATCGCGATAAATGTGACTGCCGGATCCAATATACGCGGAGGGATGCACCTGCTTTGCGCCGTATCGCCAACGACGAAACCGCATCGTTAGGTTGCGGAAGAACATCTGAATACGCGGCTTTGATCTCAAATAGTTACGGAACTGAGGCATGGTTGTGGCTACTTTCGGGCTCGCGGTGTACGGAGGAAATTCACAAACATGATCGTGATTATCCTACAGTTGCGGATGGCGTGGGCAAGGGTAGCATGGTGTAAGCCGATGCGCTTTGGGTAACAGGGAGTTTGTGAAAGCGAGATCCTCTACATCCGCAGATCAGAAGGTAGCGATCGTCTACCACTTCTTTGCGCACTACCGAGAAGGCGTTATTCGCGAGCTTCTGAACCAATCAACGAATGAATACATCTTAGTCGGTGATCGACAGGGCCGCGAAGGCATCAAGGCGATGGAGATTGCTGACGATGCCCGGTTTGTTTACACGCCGACCTCGTACTTCGGCTCCATTGTTTACTACCAGGCGGGCCTGATCCGGCTGGCACTTCGTAGAGACATCCGAGCGATCATCTATTTGGGAAACGCCGCGTGGCCCACAACGTGGATATCCGCTGCGTTAGCGCGTGTCACCGGAAAGCGTGTTCTGTTTTGGACGCATGGATGGACTAAGACGGACGGATGGTTCAAGTCTTGGTATAGACGGACCTTCTATCGGATCGCACATGGGCTGCTCCTCTACGGCCATGCGGCAAAAATGACGGGAATTGCCCAAGGCTTTGGCGCCGAACGCCTCCATGTCATCTACAACAGTCTGGACTACAATGCGCAGAAGGCTGCGCGTGCAGCCGTAACGCCCAAACGTATCGCCGAACTTCGCAAATCTCTTTTCGGGGAGGCTTCACTTCCGATCCTGATTTGCACATCGCGACTGACGAGTGTGCGTCGTCTGGACCTACTACTCGAAGCGATGGCACGACTAAAAGCCTCGGGACGGCCTCTGCATTTGTTGCTTGTCGGAGACGGACCAGAGCAAGCCGCTCTCCGGCGACTTGCAGCGAAATTGGGCCTTTCTGTCTGCTTCTACGGGCCGTGCTACGACGAACGCGTCTTGGCGGAACTGCTCATGGCGGCCACCGTGACAGTCGCGCCCGGCAAGGTGGGCCTCACCGCCATGCAAAGCCTTGCGTTTGGGGTCCCTGTGATCACGCACAATGACCCAAACGACCAAATGCCTGAGTGGGAGGCCATCATTCCCGGCCGGACGGGTGATTACTTCAATCGGGGCGATGTCGAAGACCTCGCTCGGGTCATCGAGCGATGGACTCGGAGTCCGGGGGTGAAAGCGGAGGTTGAGAAGGCCTGCATTGATATCGTGGAGCGTCTCTATAACCCAGAAACGCAGCGGCAACTGATTGATCGCGCTGTTGATGGGTATCCGGCAAATGATCTGATCAGTACAAATGCGTCGAGTCCGGTGCGCCCCAGCGTTGCGATCGTCAGCAATGGTGTGACGCCGTATGGAATCAACGTCTGCATGCGGATCGCCCGAGAACTCCCTGAAATCCAGCTCTGGACAGTATTCACTCACCAATACAGCATGGGGGTCTGGCCATTGAAATTGCCGACCGAGATTGGTCCTGTGATGATGGGCAAGGGCGAGCATTCGACGCAGCAGAGCAACCCGTTGTTTGCCTGGCATGAGTGGCGTAAAGGTGGCCAGGTCAATGAATGGATTAGCACTCAGGATATCAAGCTCGTTGTCGTGTTCGGCTACAATGATTTAGGGCGTCTTCGACTGATCCGGTGGTGCCGGCGACACGGTGTGCCGTGTTTCGTCTGGGGCGATAGCAACATCCGCGGTGACATCAGCAGTGGCCTTAAAGCAGCCGCGAAGCGATTCTTGCTCACTGGCATTCTGTCCAAATGCACAGGTGCACTTGCCTGTGGTCGGTACGGAAAGGCATATTTTGAGAAGTACGGGGTTTCACCCAAGCGAATCTTTCTTTTCCCGAACGAGCCTGACTACTCCCTATTTCGTACTCCGCCGACAGAGGCAATATCGAGCGTGAAGGAGAGATTCAAACTTACCGAAGAACGGCGTCGTATTGTGTTTAGTGGGCGGCTGGTTCAGGTAAAACGCGTGGATTTGGCAATCGCTGCTTTTGCGGCGATTGCCGAGATGCGTCCGGAGTGGGATTTGGTCATTGTTGGGGACGGGCCTCTCCGAGACGAGTTAAGAATGAAAGTCCCCGCTCAGATTCGGGACCGTGTGCTTTGGACAGATTTCCTCGCTGATCAGACATCAATGGCCGCGATCTACCGCCTGTGCGATGTACTGGTGCTTCCGAGCGACTTCGAACCGTGGGCACTGGTCGTGAATGAGGCTGTTGCCGCAGGGCTTTCTGTGGTCGCGAGCGATATTGTGGGCGCTGCCGTAGAGTTGGTTCGTGATGGGGTCAACGGTCGCCTGTTTCCGCCTGGCGACTTGGCAGCGTTGATCGAATGCCTCGAATACGTCACGGACGAAAATCGCACAGAAACACTTAAGAGAGCATCGCCAGAAGTATTGGTTGAATGGTCCCAACGAGCCGATCCCGTACAAGGCCTGCGCGGTGCATTAAAGTTCTCCGGTTTACTGGAGAATTAGAGCACGACCTGATACAGCGCAGCCACGATCTGTAGCTGCAACTGATCAACGGCATTTTTCCCGTCTCAGTCGGTCATTAGATCAGACGTCATCATGCGTCTTCTGGGCTCGTAGTCTGCAGTCCAAAGCAAGACAAACGATGACCAACGCCGAGGCGGCCAGAAACCTGTTTGTTAGCAAAAACACCGCGAGTCCCTGTTGGCTGGGTTCCGAGCCAAAAAAATAGCCTACGAATGTAAAGGTAACCGTCACGACCAGCGACAGCAGCAGGATCAGCCGACTACCAGTCCAAGCCGCGACAAATAGAAAAAGGGCGTAGATAATTGGGAAGTTGAACTGTGCGGGCTGGAACAGATCAGTTAGCACCACCGCAAAGAGCAGCACAAGCCCCGCGATAAAGGTGAACAAGGGAAGCGCCCAAGCCCGCAAAATATCGAATTCGTCCAGTCGGCGTCCATCCGAGTCACGCAACTTCGGTTGAAAAAAGGGAAATCTCAGCAAAACAGGGACCAAGCCCAAAATGACGATCGCAACGAGCGAGCGATTCAATAGTCGGTAGTCTACTCCGCCGATGGTTGTGGCGACGGCAGGAGTCGGCTTTAGGAAGTACGCAAGATAAGTTAAGACGATCAGGAGAATTGCGATCCGGTAGAGCGCTTCGCGATGCAAAAGCAGTGATGCAAGCACGAGAAAACTGATGTAGCCGATCGCGACATTGATACCAGGCAAGCACAGATCGGCCAGAAACAGCACGAGCATCGCTGGCGCAACAAGAGCAAACTTAACTTTGGTGTTAAGGTTCATCATGAGAATAGGTGCGATTGTCTTTCCGACCGGCGGTCCGACCGCCGGATTGTTCAATCTGTAAACGCTTCTGGGCCCGAGTTTATTGTAGCAGATCGGTGCAATTGCATCACCCGGTTTCAACACGCTTTTTCGGCAGCCCTCGTTTACAGGCCGATCTGCGTACGCCGCAAGGGGATTGCCTAACCGTTCGGTTGCTATAGAGTGATGGGCGTCGATGATTTTGATATCCCATCTCACCGGCGGACTCGGGAACCAGTTGTTCCAATACGCCGCCGCGTTCGCGCTGGCGAGAAGAAGCGGCGCGTCACTGGGAATCGACACGTCCTGTTACGACTATACCCACGAAGCCGGCAGGGATTATCAACTGCCCCATTTCTCGATTGCGGACCCCGTTATTACTCCGTCGCGGACGTCCCGCTTTGCCTACAAGCTCTCATCCGCCGAGCGAACGGGGCTTCGGTCGATCGCGGCGATCACTCGAACCGCGCTGGGACTGACCGATATCCATGAGGCCGAAGCGTACCATTATCATCCCATTCAATTACCCTCGCCCGCACCGGCTCGCGTCCGGCTGCGCGGTTACTGGCAAAGTCCGCGCTACTTTGAAGACGCCCAGGACGCCCTGCGACAATCGCTCGCCTTCGCACACCCGTTGAGCGACGCGGCCCAGCAGATTGATGCGCGTATCCAATCCGCAAATAGTCCGGTATCGCTGCATGTCCGCCGTGGCGATTATCTCCGCGTCCGTCCGGAGGCGGTTTTGCCAATCGCCTATCACCAAAAGGCGATCGACCACCTCGCACAGTCCGTGGCCGACCCGACGTATGTCGTTTTTTCAGATGACATCACCTGGGCGCGGACGCATCTTCCTCTGCCCGGTGAGCCCGTTTTCGTCACCGCCGACGCTCCACTGCCCGCTCATGAAGACCTGCGGTTGATGTCCCGCTGCCGACACCACATCATCGCCAACAGCAGTTTTTCATGGTGGGGTGCCTGGCTAAACCCGTTGCCGGATAAGCGGGTCATCGCGCCCAAGTTCTGGCTTGGCACGCCCGATAGCCATTATCCCGACCTCTATCCGGCGGAATGGACTGTTCTAACGCAGGGCATGTTGTAGAATCCGGCAGGATGGATCAGCCTCAAGCCACCGTCGTTATCACCACAAAAAACCGCAAGGACGAGCTGCGGAATGCGATCGCATCGGCACTTTTGCAGGATATTCCGATCGAAGTACTGGTGATCGACGACGGTTCGACCGATGGCACATCTGAGATGGTTCGGGATGAGTTTCCGAACGTGCGGGTTGATCGCAGCGAGACATCCAGAGGGCTGATCGTCCAACGGACTCGGGCCGCATCGCTCGTGACCACACCTTACATCGTTTCGATTGATGACGATGCCATTTTCCCCACTCCAGGGATTATCCGCCAGACGATTGCAGACTTTGCCGACGATCCCCGAATCGGCGCGGTCGCGATGCCGTACATTGACGTAAAATATTCCGACGCGGTTCGCCAACGGGCTCCAGACGACCAGGACATCTGGGTCGTCTCCGAATACCGCGGCACGGCACACGCACTGCGACGCGAACTTTTTGCCTCCCTCGGCGGCTACTGCGATGCGTTCATACACCAGTGTGAAGAAGGCGAATACTGCTTGCGGATGCTGAATGCGGGTTATTACGTCCGACTTGGCCGCGCCGACCCGATCCATCATCTGGAGTCTCCCAAACGCGACCGGACGCGGATTTTCTTCTACCAGACAAGAAATCACATTCTGTGGGCGTGGATTGATGTGCCTCTGCCAGCGCTCTTCGTACACCTTCCGGCGACGGCCTTCGGGACCATCTTGAGTGGCTTCAGATCCGGCTATGGCTGGGCGTCCATCAAGGGTTTGTTTGCCAGCTTCGCTACCATACTATGCGGTACTGTAAGGCGCAGGGCAGTCAGTCTGGGTGCCTATCGCGGGTTCCGGGAAATTCGGGCGTCGTCGGCGAGATTGCAGTGAATTTGGAATGCCTGACCATGTACTTTCAGTTGGCACTGTTAAGGAAGACTAGATGACTCCCTGGATGACTGTTTTTCTCCTTCAGGCCACGATCGCGGCAATCGTCATTGCGCTCGGCGTTACGGTGCTGCGGGTATCAGTGCGAAGCGCAGTGCTGGCCTGTTTGCTGATGATGCCAGGTCCGTTTCTGCAGGTCGCTGGTGGCGCGGGCAGTTGGATTTTCGCTGCCGACCTCCTCGTCGTGATCTTCGCCATTGGGTGGGTCGCGTCTGCGTTTTTCGGCGGCGCAAACCCTGTCCTGCAGCAAAACCGCACGGTCATGATCTTGGCGCTGCTCTTGGTAACGCTGCCGATTTTGAGCACGCTGATCGGATTCGCATACAATGCGCAGCCGCGCAGCTTCAATTTCATGGCCCTTCAGAGCGTGAGAGCAATTGGCTACTATGTCCTTTTCCGTGCCATGGTGCTGTGGGGTTCGCGTGAATCCAATGTATCCAATATGCTCCTCCTGCAATGCCTTTGCTTTGTGGGCGTGGCCGTCTGCGGCCTCGCCCAGTTCCGTTTCGGGGTCAACCTGGACCTGTGGAACCAGACACTTGGAAACCCGTTTGGCGAAGGTACGGGTAACTATGGCGGGGGATTCATGGGACTGTATCGAGGTGCGGTGGGTGCATGGGCGGCGGGAATTCTGGGCATCATCCCCATCGTGATGGCAAACCGTCACGGCTGGAACCTATTGATGCCCTTCGCAGTGGTCGCGGTCGTCGGCAGTATCTTTGTCACGGGAAGTCGGCAAGGGCTGGCGATCGGCGCGGTTTCCTTTGTGATTGGCCTGACGCTGGCGGTGCGGGCCCTGCCCCCGGGCGAACGCCTTCCAGCCTTCTTCAAGTCATTTCTTGCTGTGGGTCTGCTTCTCGGGGTCTCAGTATTCGCATGGTCACGACTATCGCAGGAAAAACTAGGCGACTATGTAACCAAACGATTTGAAGTAGTCTTGGATCCGAGCAAGCTCATTGACGCGGCGATCAATCGCGACTACCGCGTAGGCGAGGCTTGGAACAACATTACCAGCGATGGTGGCACTTTTGTATTTGGCGTTGGGTATGGTGTGGAACAACTTATGTCCGTGCCGAGCGGTAAGGTTCACATCTATATTGACTCAGAATTGTTTTACATGTGGCAATTGGGGGGAACAGTCCTCATCATCGTCTACTTTGTTTTCCTGCTAATTCTGTGGTTACGGTTCGGACCCCGCCGATGGCCACCAGACACCGATAGTCGGGCAACAGTTGCTGCGGGATTGGTGACTCTGTATGGGGGCATGATGCTCATGTGGGGACATTTCTTTATCCTCACCACATTCTCCCATGAAGCCCCGATCGGCTACTGGACATGGGCAGTCTTCGGTTTGGCAGTGGGTGCCTCGTCTCGTGCCCGATCGCCCCAATACGAGATTACAGCGGCGTAGTTTCAAAAATAGATTAAACAGTTCCAAACACCCTCTGATCAGCCATTCGAGTGGAAACGCCTAGGCTTTTGCAAAGAACGGAAACCGGCGAACGATCGGCAGAATCTTGTTGCTCACTTCCTGGAAAGTGGCCCTATCGGTAATTCGCAAGGTCAAGGTGGCGCAAGCAACGGCGAGACTCCCTGCGGCAAGGAATTGAATCGCCTCGTGCTGTTGTGGCAGGAGCATTCGAGAGACGATCATGGCGACAGCCCATGCAACACACGCGGCCGATAGGCCCGGCCAAATGCAATGCCAGACTTTCATGCGGGACATCCCGCGAACTGCAACCAGCAAATAGATCTGCTGGACGAACCCAAAATAAACCGATTCGCCCACGGCAAGGCCGATGACGCCGCCCAGTTTTGCCCCGATTAACAGAAGCGAAAAATAAGGCAATACCATGCCGATGCTCACCCAGAGCTCGCTCCGGAATCGGCCCTGAGCTCTAAGCAAAGTCGCCCCCACGGCAGCGCAACATGTCAGTCCAATTCCGGGCGAGAGTGCGGCAATGATCGGACCACACCCTTCCCAACGCGAACCAAAAAAGATCCCGACGAAATGCGGAGCGAGCGCACTGAGTATGAAGCTCGCTGGCAATACGACTGCGCAAGTTACTGAAAGCAGACCGCGAAATACGGCAAACTGCCGGGGCGGTTCAGAGTGGAAGGCGACCATTGCCGGAAACACTGCTTTGTTGAAATTTGCCACCACCATGCCAATGACTTGGCCGGAAATGCCGAATGCGAAGAAATAGAGTCCGACCTCATGTGAGCTGAACAACAACCCCAGCAGAATGTAATCCCCCTGTAATACCATCGCTTGAAATAGGCGGATCAGGAAAACATAGACGCTGTCTGAAACGAGCAAACGCCATCGACGAAACTGAAGCGCCATGAGAACACGAGGTCGAGACTGGCGCCACACCCAGAGCACTTTCAGCGGCAAGACAATCAAGGATGGAATAACCAGGGCGTAGACGCCGAATCCAAAATAGGCAAAAAGCAGCGTCAAGACACCGCCCGCAGTCAGCATCACAAGATTGACCATTGCCAATACTTTGAACTGCATTCGCCCGGTCAGGATTGCCAGTGGCACGGTGGTCAGTCCGTTCAAGGGACACGACAAGGCCAGCAAGAGCATGACGGAAACCAGTCGTGGCTCGCCATAGATACGGGCAGCGATCGGAGCCGCGCACGCGATGATTAACGCGGCCAACAGGCTGGTGGCCAACGACATCCAAAAAGCGGCATTCGACCATCGGTTGACTTTGAGGTGACGCTGGACAAGAACTTCGCCAATCCCCGCCGACTGAACAATCAATGCGAAACCGGTAACGGTCGCGGCGAGCCCCATCAGGCCGAAGTCTTCCGGGACAAGCAGCCTTGCCAGTACTAGCTGCAGGCCAATCGTAAGGATCTTGGACGAAAAGGTGTCCGCTAGAAGCCAGATCGTCCCTGCAAATGCACGTTTGCCGAATCCCGTTTGGGCTTGATTCGGCAGTCGCGATTGATGAGAGTTTCCCGTTGGTGGTAGAGTTTTTGGCTCAGATGAAGTCGACACGGGGATACCTTTTGGCGTCTTCATCACCGCATAGACACTCTTGACTACCTAGCGCAACGCGATCGGCCTAGATCACTTGCGTACAATTGCGATTTCCATTGACCCTTCATTATCGTAACGCCCCGAGTCGTTGATTGCGAACTGGAGTCGGCCGGATTCTGTGGCCTGCCAGCGTTTTGCCGATCCGACACCGAATGGTTCGCTGATACCAACGCGTCCGATCAGCATGCCGTACGCGGCAGTGGCGGGTGGCACGGCAGCACCGGCCCCATCGGGGCCTACGGGCTTTGATTCCCCCTTTTTGACGCTCCAGTTACCTCTGGCCGCGAACTCGAACTCGTCACCTGGTTCGACGTCGATGCCGGTGTCGTGCCAGTCGGTTCGGGCATCGACTATAATGATGACTCGCACATTTCGTGCACCCGCCTGCACCGCCGCCAACTGGAGCTTGCGGAGTCGTTCGATCGCTCGAACATTTTTCTCCTTCTCGGCCTCTTTGCCCAACGCATTGACCTGCTTGACCAAGTCTTCAACGAGCGCGTCGATCTTTTGGCTGGTCTCATCCAGCACCTTCGTCCGCTTCTCCGCATCCGACAACGCCGTGCGTTCGGCGGCGGTGCGGGTGTTGTTTTTCAGGAGTTTGGCAGTAAGGCGATACGCCTCGACCGCCTTGGCGGTGTCGCCGGACTTGTCGTGGAGCTTGGCCAGGGCGTAATGATCGGACCAGGTGCTGGCATCCTGAGCCACCACTTCTTCATATAACTTCTGTGCCTCAGCAGACTTACCGTCCTTAAGGAGCTTGGCCGCGGCGTCGCGCTTGGCGTCGAGCAGGGCGTCGCTGGCGTTGGAAAACGGCGCGACCGACACCGTCACGGCCAGCATCGCGAGAATCAGGACAATCGTGGCTCGCTTCATCGGTTCCTCCGATCAACAGGCAACGGCGAATCAGAACGAAACGCAGTATACCACGCCCGGCGGATACCGGTACGGTCGGATCGGCTGATCAGGCAATAATTGGCAAAAACCCGCGATCTTCAGCGGCGGCGTCGCCGCAGAAGGGCGGCCAGCCCGACTGACGAAACGCCGAGCGACGTGGGTTCGGGGATCACGTTGAAGGTAATCGTCGGAAGGTTTGAGGTCGGGAAGAAGCCGTCGAGTACCGTGTTGTCGAGAATCAAGGTGTTGTTGCCCAACGGCGTGTCAAGCAATTGCACTATCGTGACACCTTCTGTGCCCGCAGTGAATGTGACATCCGCCAGCTTGATCGATCGGGTATCACCTACAACAGTCCCTTTGGGCCCGTCGGCGAGCGGATCGATCGAAACGTCGAATCCGCCAACGATATCGACGAACGTTGGCTGAATATCAACCAAATTGATAAACGGATCGTTAAAGGCAGGATCGATCGCGACGTCGGATGCCAGAAGGACGGACGCGGGCGTGGTTGCCGTGGAGGAGACGGATCCGATTCGGACTTCGGCGCTAAAGAGACCGCCACCTACATCGATAGCCGACGTATCTCCGACGCCCAGTGTTTCGGTAATGTAAATGCTGACGATCGCGGTATCGCCCGGATTTAGCGTATGGCTGTCACTCACAGCGACGTAGTTATACGTTGCGGCGAATGCTGATGTAGCGGTTGCAAATGCAACCAACGGTGTGAGCAAGATATGACGCATTTTCTTTATTTCTCCAACAGAGTTAAAAGCCCAGTCATTATGTGCCGACAGAACCTATTTACAAAAACAATTTACACGAATATTTGCTTTCTGAGCCGCAGCCGGGCGGCAGTATAGTCGGCAGTATCGACATCACCGTCAGAATCGGAATCAAAGTACCAGACATAGGGAGCCGTTCCTTGCAGGTGGGGTCGGAACTTGAGTGCGTCTTGGGCATCGGCATCCCGATCCCCGTCGAAGTCGCCGAACAGCCGATGGAAACTGGCCTGTGATGTACCCGTACCGACTTGGGCGAACGGATCGACGAGCAGTGAATGGTCGATCGCGACGTCGTAATACCCATCCGCCAGTGATCCGGCTTCCAATCCGGCACCGGTGAAGGTGATTGTCCAAACTTTGCCGTCCACATCTGCCTGGGTGACGACGATCGTCGCCCCGATCGGCACCGGTCCGCCCGGCGTGCGAAGCGCGATCGATACCGCCGAGGCGGGGAGGTTCGAGATCGCGTTGTCGAAGGTGACGGTGAGCGATGTCACCCGCGACCGCTGCGCTGATCCGTCGTTGACCGCAATACTGCTGACCATGGGCGGCGGTGGGAGCAGGCGGACATCAAACGTCCGCTCGCCGATGCCCGTATCGTCATCGGTGACGCGTACCGTGACCGTGTAAAGGCCGGGTGCGGTGTAGCGATTGCTGAGGTTAAACGATCCGTCCGGGTTGAGCGTCAGCGGGACAAATCCGCTGCCGTAGTTGATTTCGCCGGTGAAGGTGTCTGCACCCGGATCGAGGAATGATCCGCCGACGGTGAATGTGCCGCCGGTGCCGTCCCATGTGACGACCTGGTTGTCGATCGCAGCGATGGTCGGTGCGACGTTACTGACGGTGATATCGAACTGCTTCGTGACCGATTCCAGTGCGGCATCGGTGACGCGGACGATCACCGTGTAGACGCCGTTGTCGGCATAGGTGCTGGCGAGCGTGAATCCGCCGCTCCCGTCGAGCACCAACGGGACGAACCCTGCGCCGGTGCCGTAATCGACCTCGGCGGTGATCACATCGCCGACATCCAGATCGGTCGCGGTTCCGCTGCGTGTGAAGTTTGATCCTTCATCCGATGCACCGGCGGTTTCTTCCAGGTCGAGCGTGGGCGGCGTGTTCACCACCCCGCCAACAGATGTGGTGGTGTCAGGCGTTGCGGGAACGCCTTCGACATTGCCCGCATTGTCAACCGCAACAGAATAGAACGCGTAGCTGCTCCCGTTCTGCCCGGTGTAAGTGGCCTGTCGCAGAAGGGTGTTGTCCAGCCACAGTTCATACGCCCCGCCATCGGTCGAGACGTAGATGTCGAAGCTTTCGATTGCAGCGCCGTTGGCGTCGTCGTCGCCGTTCCAGAAGACAACAAAATCCTGCGCCGAAACGCCCGGTAGCGGATCGACGCTGCTCGCGGGCCCGGCGACATCCAATGTGTTGAAAATCGCCGGGGTGTCAATCGGTCCGTTCTTGTCAAAAACGATGCTGGCGGCGGCGTCGATGACGTGGCCGGTCTGGGCACCGGCCTGGGCGCGGATGGTGTATTGGACAAACCCTTCGCCTTCGGGCGTTGCGGTGTTGACCGGCAGGAAGCCCATCAGCGGGTTGACCGGCACATCCCCGGTGGCCGGATCGACAGAGATGAAACGCCAGAACGCCTGATTGTTTAGCAGGTCGATACCCGCGACGACATCCAGATAGATACCGCGTGTATCACGCAGATCCAGTCGCGTCTGGAAGAACGATGAATCGACCGGCACATCAAAGAACTGACCTGAGAACCCGAAATCGCCGAGGCGGAAGGTGCGGGCGTCCAGGTCGCTGTCGAGGGTCTGCGTGATAGTGACGATCTGAGCCGGAGCATCTGCACTGGCTTCATTCTCGAAGCGGATGGTGTAGTCCAACGGAATGGAGGACGGCACAAACTTTTGCGGGCCAAACCCGGCAGGTCCAAGAATGTCGTTCGGGTCTGATGAGGTAAAGACTGGGATGAAGCGGATTTCTTCTGGCGGCTCGTCGTAGATCGGATCGTCCGGATCACATTCCTTGTTCTTGGCGTTAGCCAGGCAGCGGTTGTAGGCCTTCAATGAACTGAACGCGTTCACAACGCTCTTGACGTACTGGGTCTGGGCATTGTCCATGCGTTCCTGCGAACCGATCAGATCGCGGAGCACATCCTGTAGCATTTGGAATCGAAGCTGGGCGAGCAAATCTTCGCCGCCAACCAGGAAGGCGTAGATGTCGCCCAATCCGCCCACTGCCCCGGCCTTGACCGTTTTGGCGATCACGCCGACGGCATTGGTGATCAATTGGTTGAGGTTGATCGCGCCAGTGTTCAATGCCGCCAAGGCATTGAGCGCCCCTTGAGCATTGCTGGCAGAGATTACGTTGCCAATGAGTCGTCCGAGATTGATGGCGGCTTCACTCATCTGGGTGATCGCGTAGGCGAGGGTCAACCCGCTGCTGGCACCACCCAACCCCAGTGCGCCAGCCGTTGCCGCAGGAACCTCGGCCATCAGCGCCGCCGGCCCGAGCGTCGCGGCAAACGCCGCAAGCCCTTCGAAGGTCAGAATCAATTTCGGGATGATGCCCGCATTTCGAGCAAAATCGAGCGCGAACGCCGCGATGGCCTCCAACACATTTCGCTGAACCAGATCCTGCGCCTCTTCATAGAGATCGAACCAACGGTTCTGAAGTGAGATCCAGTTGAGAAGTTTCGCCCTCGCCGAAAGGCACTTGAGACACTTGTCGATCTCCTGAACCTGATCGTAAGTGACGTGATTTCCCAGACGCGTGAGTTCGACCAGCGAGTTCTCGATGGCGGTGAGGAAACCGGGGACGCCATCGGTGGGGGCGTCAAGTGTCGTCACCGATAGCGGGGAGGCGAATGACCCGATCGATCCCGGACCCACCGCGCCCGCAGGCCCGTCTGATCCGAAGAACAACGCAGGGGTTGCGACGTCGCCCAAGGCCAGTGGCACACCAGCGATGATATTTAAACCGATCTGCGTGACCGGTGCCACGCCGCGAGAAGTGATCCGCAACGTCAGATTGTTGCCGGTCGGTCCGCTGAGTTGGAATGTTCCGTCTGCCTGAACGACTGCCGTGCCGTAGGTGATCGAGCCATCGGCACTGGTCAACGACACATGCCCGCCTGCGATCGGGACGCCTGAGGCATCGACCAGCCTGCCGTTGATCGAACCGGTGCCGGCCGCCAACTGCGTGCTGTAAGTGGTCGCGCCTGAGACCGCAAAGCCGGTGGAGACCACCGTCTCCTTGCCGTCGGCATAGACGACCAACGTATACGCTCCGTTCGGCACGTTGCCGATCGTGTAAGTCCCGTCGATGCCCGTGACCGCGAGGGACGCCTCAGCGCCGCTGCCCGTCACCAGTACCACCCGCGCACCGGCCAGCGGGGCA